>WRHG01000201.1 GCA_009783365.1 Clostridia bacterium
CGGGCACAAAAGAAGGGAAAAGTACTTAATCTGGGAAAACATTGGGGTATTCGTTGCAATACTGGTACTTTTTATCACGGTGGGAACTGCCGGGGCGGCAAGGGCGGAAGTCCTGGCGAATAGGGTTGTATTGGAAGACAGGGGGATCGGCGGGGTGTTGGGCGCCGCGCAAATACAAGAAGGCACGCTATTGACCGGCTGGACGGAAAACAACAATGCTGGATGGGCTGTTTTTGTGGATCCCGGCGGTAAAGAACGTTGGTCCCTGGAAGGCTGGTATCTGTATCCCACGGCTTTGCCAAACGGCGGTTTTGCCATGGTTCGTATGGATGAGGACGGTTCACTGAACATGGTGAGCGTAGACGGAAGCGGACGAATCACCGGCAATTGCCGCCTCCCGCTTTTTGTACAGGGACTGGCGGCAGCGGAAGAGAGCGTCTATGTGGTGGGCAATCAACTGGTCTTTGCGGAGACGGATGACGAAGGCTTGCCCTATATCGCATGCCTGAACCACACGGCGGAACCTCTCTGGAGCCTGAACTGCCCAAGCGATTACGGTCGGCTTCAGTTTGAAAAGGCCGTCTATGCCATGGGCGCCCTCATCATCGGCGCGAATGCCTGGGATGACAGGAACGAAGCGGATCTCGGCCTGCTGTACAGGGTGGATCCGGAGGGGAATGTGCTGTGGTCCGTGGAATTCCGCCCTGAACTTGGCAACTCGCGCCATGTCTATGATGTTTGCGTAAGCGAGGACGGAATCATCGGGGTGATCGAGGCTGATTTCGGCTATAACGACGACTATGGCTATGATATCAACTACCTGAGCCGCGTAACCGGCCTGAACATGGATGGGGAGATCCTCTGGGCCTACGCGCTGAACGATGGCGAGATGTTGATTGATCATTTATGGGAAAACGGTGTTATGCCCCTTAAGATCCTGCCTGTCCGGAACGGTTTTCTATGCGCGGGCTATTGGATCTCCAGAATGGATTCCGGGCTGTTTCCTTTTGATTGGCTGCTCCGTCTGGACGAGGAGGGGAATCCGGACAAGGACGGCGTGGCAGCCATCCGGGGCGGGTCCGTTGAGATCAACGGCGTCACCGGCGGCGCGGAAGGAAATGCGCTTCTGTACGGAGTCAGCTTGGATGGCGTGGAAATTCAGGAGCATTGGGAAGCGGGCGACTATCCGGGAAAGCCATTCTTCACAGCGCTGGACTTTTAATCGACGCCGGTGTGAACGGTTACAAAGGCGAAGCCTTATCATATAAAGGAGAAATAAACCCGATGCGAAGGAAGCAACCAAACGTCAAAATGATGGCGTCGCTCACTGTTTCGCTGGCACTTTTCATGACGGCAGGCGTCGCCGTGGAAGCCCTTACCGGAACCGGCGGCACGCGGTCCAGAACACGTTACTTCACGGAAGAGCACAAAGAGGGCAATAACTGGTATGATGATTGGGACGAGGATTTAGGCAAACATCCCGATCTTGACGCGCGCGGGCAGGCGCTTTTGGATCGTTGGCTTGCCGAAAACGGCGCGCATCGCAACTGGAACGGCTGGCAATATGTGACGGACGAACTGTTCGCGGTATGCGACGGCTACCAGGAGAAGGAATTCCCGGATGATGCATTTGGGCTGGCCGGACCGTACACCCGCATATACGATGTGAACAGCGGCGCGGTGCTGACGCTGCCGGAGGTGTTTTATGACGGGTTTGATTTTTATGATTACATCAACACGTACCTGACGCTGCTGCCGGAGGGAACCAGCATAAACGGCTATTATACCACTTGGCCGCCAAGCATCCTGAATTTCAGACAGCCGTTTACCCTGGCCTTGGACGCGTCCACGCCTTTTACGATCTTCCCGGATCATTACGGCCAAGCCTATGTGCAAATCGTATTGCCAGATGAATTCTATGATGTATACGAAGACGATGACGTAATTTTCAGAGATACGCGCTATTTTCTTTTTGTGCCGCTCACGCACGACATCAGCCCCTGGGGCGGCTGCACCGTCGATATGCGGTACCAGGAAACCGAAACGCCGTCGGGTATGCGGCTGATGAAACCGGCCCTGCGCATCGATGGCGGCAGGTTGCTTGCGGTTGAGGATCAAATCAACGCCGCCCTGGACGGGATGCTTCCCGGAGTCCTGCAAGCCCTGGATGCGGCGCTGCCCGGTCTCCAGTATCTGTATGACGATCCCGAGGCGTCTCCGGGTTGGGTTCAAGCCTTTCCAAGTGTAGCGGATCATTATGCCGCCGTAAGCTATCACCTGATGTATTTCGACTATGATATCGGCTCTTTCGATCGCGTGGCGCTTTTGGCCGTCGCGGCATTTGACCTGCATACCGGCGAGCGGATCGCGGATATCGCGGACTTGGCGGGGAATGCCCTGGACCGGGCGGACGCCGTATTTGCGAAATACGATTTTGGCGCCGAAACCCGGGTAGAGGTTGATCGGAATACACTCATGGATCACCTGGCGCCCGGGAGCATCCCGCGCTTTTCCGATCTGCAGGTGCGGGACGGCGAACTGTGGGTGAGCTTTGGCATCCATCCCTACGATCTGGAGCGTGATGATCCCGGGTATTTTTCGGCGATCATCGTACCCCTTGGAATCCCCGTGCAGTAACCACGGCGACCCGATGTGAACAGGAGGAGGTTTCCCCATGAAAAAAAACCGCTTGGTCTTGCTGGGCATGATGCTGGTATGTATTGTGCTTTCCGCCGGCGCCCGCGCGGAATGGTCGCCGGACGCGTCGCTGTGGAGCACGGTCGACGGCTCGACGGCAACGATCCCGCTGACCGAGGCAATCGCCGGGTACTTTGGCCAGGCCGACAGCGCGCCGTACCATGAAACGACGCCGCGCGCTTACTATTACCTCTGCAACGGCAACTCATACAAAACCACAGATTTGATCTTCGTTACCGTACCCGCCGCGGAGGATTTTGACATCGCCCGGAAAGCCGGCGTGGAGCTGGAGGTCATCCCCGTGGTACGGGAAGGGATCGTGTTTATCAACAACACGGCCAATCCCGTCGATAACCTGACGGCGGAGGAACTGCGCGGCATATACGCCGGCGTCATCACAAACTGGAAGGAAGTCGGCGGCTTGGATGAGCGTGTCACAGCCTATCAGCGGGATGTCCGTTCCGGCAGCCAGACGGTGTTTTTGCAGGCGCTCATGGGCGATACGCAGCCGGTGCAGCCCGAAAAGATGCTCGTCATCGATTCCATGGCCAACCTGGTGAACCAGGTGGCCGGCTACGACAACGCCCTCAACGCGCTGGGCTATACGATGTACTATTACATCACCAACATGTATTCCGCGCCGACGATCCGCGTCCTGAGCGTGGACGGCATAGCGCCTTCCACCGAAACCATCGCCACGGGCGCCTACCCGCTGTGCACCACCTATTGCGCCGTGCTGCGCGCGGATACGCCGGCGGATCATCCGGCGCGCGCGCTGGTGGCGTGGCTGCTCAGTCCCGAAGGCCAGCGGGTTGCCGTGGAGGCGGGCTATGCGCCGCTTGACCCGATCCCCACGGCGGAGTGAGGCGTGATGCTTCTTGCAGCAAAGATCCTTCGCTTCGCTCAGGATGACAACGGGGCCTTGCCCAGTGCGACAACGGGGCCTTGCTCAGGAACGTTCTGTCATTCTGAGCGAAGCGAAGAATCTATCGAAGAATCTATCAATGAAAGTGAACAATACAGCATCCGTCTCAATCTATTGGGCATTTTCTAT
>WRHG01000202.1 GCA_009783365.1 Clostridia bacterium
TACGCCCGCATTGTGGAGGGCGTTGAGGAAGCGGGGCGGCTGCGGCACGACCTGCGTCAGATGTTCACCGCCATGCAGGGGATGAACGAGCCGGGAAAGGAAAAGGAGCTGGAAGCCTACTGCCTGGATATTTTGGCTCAGTTGCCGCGGGCGGACGGGGGACAGGAGGTAAATCGCTGTGACGGTATATGACCCGCAGGGTTTTTACCTGTTTGGCATCAATGTACTGCTCAACATACTTTTCGGCCTAACGCTCCAATACTATCCACTGCGGCGGTTCCTGCGGGTCAGGCCGCGAACCGCCGTGCTGCTCAACGCGGGATTGATCGTCCTGTGCGCCGGGATATTTTTCGTGTTCCCGCCGCTCTTGTCCAGCGCCGGCGTCAGCCAGATCGCCGCCACTGTGATGTATATCGCGCTGTTTATCCCCCTCGCTTTCTGTCTGCTGAAAGGCTGCGCGCCGCAAAATCTGTTTGCCAGCACGTACGTATGGTGTCTGTCCCTGTTTGTGCTGGGCGTGGGCAACTGGCTGGAGTTCCGGTTCGGGGACCTTCTCCTGCCGGGAACCGGCGCCGTAGCGTTGCTGGCGCGCCTGATACTGATCCCCATTTTTTTGCCGTTGGGCGTCCGCACCCTGGAAAAGATGTTCAAGGCGTGGAGCGGCAACGAAAGCAACCCGTTCTGGAGAGTTGTGTGGCTGATCCCCGCTGCCATGTTCGCTATCACCATGCTGTCCGCCAATGCGTGGACGCTGACCGACGCCAACAGCATAATTTTCCTGCTCACACGAATTTTGAGCGTCTCCGCGCTGATGACCTGTGTCGCCATGATGACCGGGATCATGAGCCGGGAGCGGGAAATGGCGACGGCGCGGATGCGGGAAGAAATGCTCGATACGGTCACAAGGGCTCAGGATAAATCTCATGTAAAAATCCTGTCCGAGTGGGAAGCGGCGACCGTCGCCCGGCAGGACGCGCGTACGGCGGTAGAGAAAATACTGAACCATACGCGGGCGGACGGCCATGCTGAAATATCCTGTTTGCTCCTTGAGCGCATGGAAGGGCTGGAATTGACAGCGCCTTTACGTCTGTGCGAGAACGAGGCGGTGAACGCCCTGGCCGCTCACTACTCCGTCATAGCCTGTGAGGAAGGCATCGAGGTTTCCTGCAGGCTGGACATTCCGAAACAGGCCGGGCGGGTACGTAATGTCGACCTTTCCCGCATCGTGGGGAACATGCTGGAAAACGCCGTCGAGGCCTGCCGGCGAATGGACCGCGGCGCAAGAAGCATCCGACTGAAATCCATGCTCCGGGACGACATGCTGGTGCTGGTGATGGACAACAGCTTCGACGGCAATGTTGAAGAGCTGCCGGATGGGCGGTACGTTTCCCGCAAGCGGGAGAGCGGCGTCGCCACCGGGCTGTCATCCATTCAGGCCCTGGCGGACAGGTACGACGGCACGGCGCTCTTCGAGCCGGAGGGCCGGGTGTTCAAGACCTCGGTGCGGCTGGATATGTCCGGATTTTTGTCAGGTACATAAAAAGGCTCCCCGAAGGGAGCCCGAATAAATACATTTCTACCGAAGGAACATTTTTTACATCGTCAGGAGCGTCAGCAAAACCCCCGCCGCCACCGCCGTGCCGATGACCCCGGCCACGTTGGGGCCCATCGCGTGCATCAGGAGGTAGCTTCCGGGGTTCTCCGACTGGGAGACCTTCTGCACCACGCGCGCCGCCATCGGGACGGCCGAAACTCCAGCCGAGCCTATCATCGGGTTGATGCGCCCGCCGCTCAGGACCTTCATGAGCTGCCCGAAGAGCACCCCGCCCACCGTGCTGAAGCTAAAGGCGACAAGACCGAGGAAAATTATTTTCAGCGTTTCCGCCCTGAGGAACCGCTCCGCTCCCATCGTGCTTCCGACCGCGAGGCCCAGGAACACGGTGGTGATGTTCAGGATCTCGTTCTGCGCGGCCTGGCTCAGGCGCTCCGTACAGCCGCACTCCCGAAGCAGGTTGCCGAACATCAGCATACCCACGAGAGGAACGCAGGCCGGCAACACCAATCCCGCTACAATTGTGCAAATGATAGGAAAAAGAACCCGCTCTTTTTTGGAAACGGGACGGAGCTGCGCCATTTTGATGGCGCGGTCGGCCTTTGTGGTGAACATTTTTATAAAGGGCGGCTGGATAAGCGGCACGAGGGACATGTAGCTGTAAGCAGCCACGGCGATGGCCGGCAGGATTTGCGCCTGCCCCAGCTTCATCGTCAGGTAAATGCTGGTGGGGCCGTCTGCGCCGCCGATGATCCCGATGCTCGCCGCCTCTCTAATGTTGAAGCCCAGCCAGTTGGCTCCAATAAATGCGATGAAGACGCCGAACTGCGCCGCCGCTCCCAGCAGGAACGTGATGGGGTTGGCCAGAAGCGGGCCGAAGTCGGTCAGCGCGCCTATGCCGAGAAATATGATGATCGGATAAATCTCGTGCTCAGCGCCATAATAGACGTAATGGAGAAAGCCTCCCTTATCCACGATGCCGGACAGAGGTAAATTGACAAGCAACGCGCCGAACGCGATAGGTACGAGGAGCAAAGGTTCGAAACCTTTGCCGATGGCCATATACAGCAGGACGCACGAAACGACGATCATAATGAAATATCCGGGCAGCGGTACACCCATAAAAGCGACGTTAAGTCTGAACAACTGGGAAAACCCCGACGTCGAAGCCAAGTCGTTCAGCGATTTAAGATACATTTCCATATTGAAGACAACCTCCCTAAATTCTCAGGAGTTAACCGATGACGACCAGAACGTCTCCTGTATTGACCGAATCTCCGCTTCTGACGCGAACTTCCTGGACAGTACCGGAGGCAGTGGCGTAAATCTCGTTTTCCATCTTCATCGCCTCCAGCATTACGACGAGATCTCCGCTCTTCACGGAAGCTCCGACCGAAACTTTGACATCCAACACCTTGCCGGGCATAGGGGCCTCTATTACGGCGGACCCTGCCGCCGTCGGCGCAGGCGCCGCTGCCGCAGGAGCCGGCGCGGCAGGGGCTGGAGCCGCTGCTGGAGCCGGCGCACTCTCAACCGGCGCGGACGCCGCCGGAGCAGCTGCAACAGGAGCGCCTGTAAGAGGCGCACCCGCGCCCAACTCCTCGACCTCGACCATGTATGCAGTACCGTCAACCGTTACTTTATATTTCAAGCTCATAACCTTAAATACCCCTTTCGAATCGGTTCTTTTACAATTATCAAAAATCCGTCTTATCGCTTCCAGGAAGGAGCGAGACGCCGAGTGACGGTCGCCATGACCGCCGCCGTCTTCCACATCTTCGTCGATTCGCTGGAAATGATTCGTCCAACCGGCGTTACGCTCAAAATCCTGCCTTTACCCTGGGTTGCCGCCAGAATAGCAGCCGTGACAGCCGCCACATGCTGAGCATTTGAGCCGGTTGTCGATGGTATGGGCAGTTCTGCCTTAGATACTGCCTGACTTTTTGTATCAGAAGCCGGCCCTGACGCGGAGCCGCCAGACGCATTGCCGGTCAAAAGTCGCATGGC
Organism: Clostridia bacterium; assembly: GCA_009783365.1. The sequence continues at coordinate 3,560 of WRHG01000202.1, forward strand.
GTAAATTACGAGGGTCAGCCCGCCCAAAACTATGAAGACTATGGAAAAAGCGATGAAACTGTAGACTATCGCTCTAGTCATAACGCCCATGTGCCGTACCTCATTTAATGAGGGATAACGCCGTGTTTCTTGCTTGGGCGTCCCACTTTTTTGCTCTCGAGGCC
>WRHG01000203.1 GCA_009783365.1 Clostridia bacterium
AGGTTCTCAAACTCTGCCTTTTTGCGGAGGATGGCCAGACGGGTTTCAAAGTCCGGCCTTTGGATGTCCGCTAACAGGCCGCCTTCAAAGCGGCTGCAAAGGCGCTCTTCCAGCTTGGCGATTTCCTTGGGGGGCTTGTCGCTGGTGATGACGATTTGTTTGCCGGCCTCCCGCAGATGGTTAAAAGTATGGAAAAATTCCTCCTCCGTGCTGGGCTTGCCCGCGATGAACTGTATATCGTCTACCATCAGCAGGTCCACGTTGCGGAAGCGGTCGCGAAATTCCTGGTTGGCGTTGTTCTGAAGGGCGCGGATGAGCTGGTTGGTAAAGTCTTCGCTAGTGATGTAAAGGATCTTCATATCCGGATAAAGCTCGTGGGCGTAATGGCCGATGGCGTGCATCAGATGCGTCTTGCCAAGGCCTACGCCGCCATAGATAAACAGCGGATTGTAGGCCTTGGCAGGCACTTCGGCCACGGCAAGGGACACCGCATGGGCAAAGCGGTTGCTGGTACCAACGACAAAGGAATCAAAGGTGTACTTCGGGTTGAGCATGCCCAGCGCGTTGTTGGACTGGTAAGCCTCCAACTCACGAACGCGGCTCCGCAAGTCTTCGGCGCTGAGAATTTCTACGGCTAAAGCCTTGCCTGCCGCCGTGGATACGGCGGTTTCGATCTGGGAGAGATAGCGGCGGACGCCGGTTTCATACATGAGCGGGCTGACGGATTCCAGCATCAAATTTGTGCCGATGACAGCATACGGCTTCAGCGCCGAAACAATCCAGGTTTCATAACTGATGCTGTTCATTTCGTCCTTCAGCAGTTTGCATGTGCTCGTCCACAGCTCTTCAGCGTTCATCAAACGGGATCAACCTTTCAGGAACGTATAATATGCACTGGTCCCATCATAGCAGATATTGTATATCAAAACAAGCGTTTTGCGTGATTGGGCTTATGCATAGAATGAAGCATAGCGAAAACCTGTTCGATCAAGAAATAGTAGAGGGCTTTCGGAACACCTCAACGGGTGGTGATTGATAAGCAATATATGTATATTTATGCAGTTATTGAAGAATATTATTCGACGGCCGCATTGTATTTTATTAATATTTTTTTGTTTTGTGAAAAACAAGGAAAACGGGAACCTCCGTAGAAGAATGAATGAGAGCAGGAGTATGATCGGTTGAAGTGACCCCACATTACGGGGCATGATTTTAACGACAGCCGGGAGGGAGAAAGCAGGTGGCAGTGCCCGTCGGAAGTCAGGATGTAGAACGTGTGCTGCGCCCATGGCTTGGCACGCTGTTTCTATCCTCCAACATCTTTTTGCAGCGCCTGGTGAAAATGTTGCAGGAATACGCGCCATACCGCCAGACGCTGGAGGATTTTCACCGCGGTCTGGAAGGCTTTATGATCACCAATCTCAAGAGGCTTCTAGGTGAAGATATGAGCGTAATGCTGGATAATTACACCACCGTGCGTATCGGCCTTTTGGACATTGAGTGGATGACTGACGATGTAATGGGCGTGCTGTTTGACCGGCTAACTCCTTTTTCCGCCAATTTTACCAAGTTGAACGACTACGCTCTGCATGTGGAGAGCCTGGCTGCTATGCGGGTATTGTATCAGAAATATGAGAGTTTTTTTACCCCGGAAGAGTATCGGTTTTTGGAGGGCATGATCCGCCGCACCTACCCCGCCCATCGGTATGGAACCTGGCTTAACCCTCAGGCGCCCAGAGGCTGAGCGCCTGTATCCATCAGCTGTTAAGGCTTCCGCCTTCGGTACAGAGCAGGGTCATCAACCGGCGTGCGGTTTCTTCCGCCACGGCCTTTTGTGATAAGGTGCGTTTATAGGCTCGGGCTGTATGCTCATCCGGCAATAGAAGCGCGAGGGTTATTTTTGCTTGGGTATGGGGCAGGACGGCTGTTACCGTATGTTCAAAACGGCTATGGCTTTGCAGGGTCGCCCCCTCGCTTTCGGAATCAGCAGCTGGGGGACCCTCTTTTCCATCTTCTCCCCAATAGGTCTCCAGGCTGTACAAATGCTTTAAAATCTGGGCGGCTGCCCCTTCAAAATGCCCGATAGCGCCAGCTGCGCATTCCCGGCTTTCCGTAGCCAGACGCAGAACCAAAAGAGGCAGTTCTCCCTCTTGCAAGGTGAGCCGTACCCGATAATTACCACCTTGGGCCAGTTCATAAGCCGTATGCGCCCGTGCCCGGCGCTGGAGTTCCGCCCGGTAGGCGGCGGCGGCTTCCCGGATCTGCCGCCGGTCGCTTGCCATAATGTGACGGTAAAACAATTGAAAGGAGCTATGGCCCTGCCTGGTTAGCAGGAGATGTTCCCTGAGGGCGCCCGCGCCCATTCCTACATCTCCTCCGGAAATCAACTCATGCAGCAATAGCTGCATGGGAATATACTCCATCAATTCCAGTGATGCCACGAAGGGCCAAAGCTGGGCGGGAGTAACGGCGCCCAAGGCATCTATGCAACAAAGGAGCCGCAGCTTATTTTCCGCATCTGACACCCGACGTTTGGGAGGGGCAAGAGCCATGGAATGCCTCCTATCCTCAATGGGGTCCGAAATGATATAAAGAGGGCAAAGCATGCCGCTTTGCCCCAATGCCCCCGCGGGCTTTTACACCGAGTGTTTGCTGTCAGACCGCCCTATGCTACGAAAGACTGAACGTCCGCCAGGAGATCTTCGCAATTATCCGAATAAACCTCCATGGTGATGGGCTTGCTCAAATCCAGGCTGAATATGCCCAGGATGGACTTCGCGTCCACAACATGACGGCCTGAACGGAGATCAACATCGTAGGGGTAGCGGTTGACGATGTTTACAAAGGCCTTCACATTCTCGGCCAGGCTTAGCTTTATGTTCACAGACTTCATGATAAAGCCTCCTTTCTATGATACACTTATATTATAGTTGAATGTGACGGCAAATGCAAGGCAGTCAAATTTATTTGGCTCATTTCTGATATGGAAGAATTTGCGTATCAGGCTTTGCAGGCGGTTATCAGCGCCACGCCAGCCGATCCGCAGGCCAGCAGCGACTGGGCGCATGCCACTGCCGTCGAGCCTGTGGTGCATACGTCGTCCAACAACAGCACGTTGCGGCCATAGACCAGGGATGGGTCCGTTACCTCAAAGGCACCCAGCATGTTGCGGCGGCGCTGTTCCTTGGTACCGCTGACTTGAGGCCGCGTGTTGCGGGAGCGGCGCAGCGCCTCCGGGCAAAGGGTGAGCCCAGTGTGAAAGGCTACTTGCCGGGCTAGCACCAGGGCTTGGTTATAGCCACGCCAACGTTCGCGTTTAGGATGAAGCGGTATGGGAATCAGCAGATCCGTCCTCCGCAGACCGCCGCCGGGAACCAGAGCCATTGCGCCGGCCATTCCTTCCGCCAGCGGTAAAGCGGCCCAGCGGTCGCCGCCGTATTTCAACCTGCTCACCAAGACGCGGGCTGTTCCATCGTGCCGGTAGGCTGCATAAGAGGTGGGAATCAGGTCGTCCAGGAAAAACGGTTGTTCCGCCGGGTTCAAGCATTCCTCCGCCAGCAGGGTCCGGCAACGGGCGCAGAGCCAGTGCTCCTCTGAGGTCAACGCAGGTTGGCCGCAGGCGTGGCAACTGTTGTTCTGGGGGTAGCAGCAGGAGGCCAGGCTTTGCATACCGAGGCGCAACAGGCGACCTGTCATGGAAGATACGCCTCCAGCCGCGCTTTC
>WRHG01000204.1 GCA_009783365.1 Clostridia bacterium
CATCTCGGAAAGATGCATACGCTCGGTCACTTCGCGCATGGTTTTAATAGGGCATGGGCTGCCGGCCATAATTCCGGTGCGAAGGGCGGTAAAATCAAATTTTAAGAAGTCAGGATGCTCCAGCATGCCGATAAACATGGTGGGAACGCCGTGGACCGCTGTACAGCGCTGGTCTTGCAGCATTTGCATTTCCCTGACCGGGTTATACCGTTCCATCAGCACCATCGTGGCGCCGTGTGTCAAGCAGCTCATTACGCCAAGCACACAGCCAAAGCAGTGAAATAGCGGCACCACGATCAGCAGTCGGTCCCGGTCGGTAAGTTTCATGCAGTCACCCATGAATTGGCCGTTGTTGGCGATGTTATGATGAGTCAGCATCACACCCTTTGGAAATCCCGTGGTGCCGCTGGTGTACTGCATATTAATGGTTTCATGGGTGTCCAGGGAGGCTGTTATTTCTTCAAGCACACATGGGGGTACTCGCCCGGCGGCGTCATATAAATCCTCAAAAGAGCGCATACCCATGGGGCGTTTCTGAGCCGCGCCGATCATGATGACGTTCCTGAGAAAGGGAAGCTGTTTGGCGGCGATGTTCTCAGGTTCTTCCGACAGCAAGGCCGGCATGAGCCCGATGATATGCTCAATATAGTTATTCTCCTTGGTTCCGCCAATCATCACAAGCATTTTAGCGTCGCTTTGCCTCAGCAGATATTGCAGTTCAAATTGCTTATAATTGGTATTCACGGTCACCAAAACCGCGCCGAGCTTCGACGTGGCAAATTGAATCAGCATCCATTCGGGTACGTTGGTCGCCCAGACGGCTACGTGATCGCCCTTTCGGATTCCAAAAGCGTATAGGCCGCGGGCTACAATGTCCGTGCGCCTGTCAAACTCTTTCCAGTTCCAGCATACGTCATATTCGGGCGCAACCACACAGTCACGATCCGGACGTTCCCGCGCGTGCTTTTTCAACAATCCGGGAAGGGTGTATGGATGGAGCGTGGTGGCGGGAGTAAAGGCCATAGGCTTCCTCCTTCCTTGTAAGTTGTTCTCCATAAAAGCGCCTCCGTCTTCTCACGCGAAGACGGAGGCATAAACATCCGTGGTACCACTTCGATTGGAGCCATAGCTCCCACTCAACCGCTGTGACGGGCATCCCCGTTCGGCACTACAAATCGCTTCGCACCGACCACTCGAGGGAGAGAGGAACTCCTGTTGCCTTTGTCTTGCACCAACCGACATTTCTCTTGGAAGGCAGTCAGAATTCCAGGCCCTGTCATCATGTTTCGTGTTGATTGTAGCCAGGCAGGGCCCGTTTGTCAAGCTTTAATTATCCGGGGTCACCCAAAAAGCGCCGGACATGATATAATGGTGATGTTACGAACGGGTCCGTGAGGACGGATGGCTGGTGCGTCCGGGCCTCACCCCTATGGGAGGGTTGTCTATGTATCGATATTCCAGCCGGAATCGCTTTAACTACGTTATGAAATCACACCGCCTTCGCCCGTTATTGCTGATTTTTCTGGCGCTTCTTGCCGTTTTTATGATTTTTTGGCTGTCAGGCGCGGGAAAGCTGAACATGGCTGATTTTGAGAACCAGCGCAATGCAAAGCTCCGCAATGAAATGCAGTATGCCACGAACCAAACCAATTCATTAAGCAGATTGGGAGCCACAAGCACCAGCGGCGCGTTGGGGCGAATCCGCCAATATGTGCATGGTATGGAAGTGATCAATGACTTGAATGTGAGCGTATATGGCGAGGGAGGGCGCTTGTACGAACAAAGGATTTTTCATAAGATTTATGACATCATCGACAGTTATGACGCGAAGCTTAACAGCGGACTAAAAGTGAATGATTCATTGGCGGAGCTCAACGCGGCCATGGGGGAGCTGAGTGAGCTGACAAATGTTATTTTGGGGTATTAGCCGGTTTTGCCCTGTGTCTCCCTGAAAGCCATTAACGTTCATACAAGATTCACACTATGTTCACGCCTTTGCTAGAAAAGGCTTGTAAGATGGTTCCAGAGAGTCTTTGGCAGGCAGTAGGAGGAGGATTATGATAAGGGCTGTTAAAATATTGCTGGTTTTAGCGCTTGTGGGGGCGGTGGGTTATTTTGGAACGCAATACTTCCTGCCCGGCAAGGAGCCGGAGGATCGGGCGGAGTCCGCTGCGGCGCCCTACCGGCAGGTGTCCGTCGGCAGGGGAGATATCAACAAGGTTGTGACTGGCACAGGATCGCTAAACATCAACAAAACAGAGGACATAATGCTTCCTTACGCAATCACCGTTACGGATACAATCGTCGCGGTAGGTGATAGGGTGGACAGGGAGCAAGCGCTTATGCGTATAGATCATGAAGCGCTGCAGGACACCATTGACGCGCTGCAGTCTGAGCTGGACGCTTGCGAAAGCGACATGGCTGCTATATCGAACAGTTATAAAACAACCGCGTATGTGACCACTCCTGTGACGGGCATTGTAAAGGAGGTTTACGTGGAGGCCGGGCAGAGGGTGGAGGATGTTATGCGAACGAAAGGCGCCATCGCGCTGCTGTCACTGGATGGAAAGATGGTTGTAGAAATCGATGCGGTGGACGGGATGCAGGTGACTGCCGATGTAAAAGTAAAAGCAGGAAGGAGCAATCTGAACGGCGTCGTCCGAGAGTTAAACGATGGCAAGGCGAAGATAACTTTTTTGGATACTGCCGCCGCCGATGGAGAAGAGGTGGAAGTCTTCTATGATAAGCAATCCGTCGGCACGGCGCCGGCCTATATCAACCTTCCCTACCTGTTGACGACCACTGACAAAGGCTATGTATCCACGGTTTTCATGGTGGAAAATCACAAGAGATTTAGAAAAAACCGTTGCCTATACCTGATTGATGTTCCCGTCTCTGATGAATACGGAACGCTGCTTGCCAAGCGTGACCGGCTGATCCGGCAGATTGCCGGCGCGAAGGTGATTCTGGCAAGTGATGTCGTTGTCTCCCCCATTGATGGAATTGTGTCTGTGCTGGTCGACGCAACCAATACGGTGCAGGACGCACAAACATTGTTGGCTTCCCTGTATGTGGGGGACCAAAAGGAAATGGTTGTCAAGGTTGACGAACTGGACATTATCCATTTGCGGGAGGGCCAGTCCGCTGTGATTCAAATGGACGCCCTGCCTGAACAGGCATATCGGGGGACGGTTGAGCATGTATCGCATGTAGGCACGCCGGATGGCGGCGTGACAGTTTATGATGTGACCATTAAGATTGATACGGACAAAGACGATCCGTTGCGCATCGGTATGAACGGAACCGCCAGCATCATGGTGCAGAATGAAAGGGATGTGCTGTTGGTGCCCATCAGCGCATTAAACTCCTCCAGGGATGGGCAATATGTATGGCTGTATGATCCCGATTCGGCGGCGGCGGAAGATGAGCCCGGCGTGAGAACGTTTGTTGCCACCGGCATGGCTAATGAAGATTTCGCACAGGTTTTAAGCGGCTTGCGTGAAGGCGATGTGGTGTTGATCACCCGGGAGGCGAATGTGGATCAGGGTCGTCGTTTTATGCAGAATATGGGCGGTGGCGTAATGTTTCAGGAGCGGGTGCCTTCACAAGGCGGCGGAACCAGGCCCGGCGGTCAGGGCGGAAACTGAGAGGTCGTCATTATGATTGAAATGACGGATGTTGTGAAGCGTTATGTGCTGGGAGGCG
>WRHG01000205.1 GCA_009783365.1 Clostridia bacterium
CCTGAAAAACCAACAGGCCCTCCTCTCCCGCGCTGGGATAGAGCTCCTGGGGTACCTTCAGCTCCGCGGCGGAGCAGAGCATGCCTTCGCTGAGGATGCCCCGCAACCTGCCCTTTTTAATATTCACGCCGCCCGGGAGCCTCGCCCCTTCCAAAGCCACGGGCGCAAGAATGCCCGCGGCCGCGTTGGGCGCGCCGCAGACGATTTGCAGCGGGGCATCCCCACCCACGTCCACGGCGCATACATGCAGGTGATCGCTGCCTTCCACGCTTTCACAGGTGAGTATCCTGCCCGCCACCACGCGCTGAATCTCCCCGCCCAAATCCTCCACGCTTTCCACTGCCGTGCCGGTCATGACCATGCGTTTGGCGAATACATCCGGGTCAACGGGAATATCCACGTAGTCTTTCAGCATGGTGAATGAAAGCTTCATATGCTCATATCTCCTCTCTTCCGCCAGGGCGACGGCTCCGTTACCTTAATTGCTCCAACAGCCTGGCGTCCCCTTCAAAGAGGAGCCGCAGGTCCCGGATGCCATAGCGCTGCATGGCGATGCGATCCAGGCCGATTCCAAAGGCGAAGCCGCTGTATTTTTGGCTGTCGATACCGCACATCTCCAACACCTTGGGGTTGACCATACCGCTGCCCAGCACCTCGATCCAGCCCGTGCCCTTGCAAATCCGGCAGCCTGCGCCGCGGCAGGACACGCAGGTCAGATCCACCTCGGCGCTGGGCTCGGTAAAGGGGAAGAAGCTGGGCCGGAAGCGGGTGGTGATGTCCTCGCCGTAGAGCTTTTTGGCAAACGTTTCAAGGGTGCCGCGCAAATGAGCCATAGACACGTTTTCATCCACCACCAGGCCCTCCATCTGGTGGAAAACCGGGCTGTGGGTGGCGTCCGCCTCATCCGCCCGGTATACCCGGCCCGGGCAGATAATACGGATGGGCGGTTTGCGGGCGAGCATGGCCCGGGCCTGCATGGGACTGGTGTGAGTGCGCAGCACAACGGAAGGCCCGTCAGGGCTGTCGTCTATATAGAAGGTGTCCTGGGCGTCCCTGGCGGGATGGTTTTTGGGGATGTTCATCAACTCAAAACAATAATAATCCAGTTCCACCTCCGGGCCTTCCAACACCTCAAAACCCATACAAGTAAAGCATTCTATCAGCTCGTTCATCACCAGGGTGATGGGGTGGGCGCTGCCCCGGGGCATGGGCGGCCGCGGCTCCGTCACATCCAGGTTTTCGTTGCGGAGACGCTCCTGCCGTTCCCGGGCCAGCAGCACAAGCGCCCGCTCCGCCAGCCGGGCCGTAATCCATTCCCGCGCCTCGTTAATGTGGGCGCCCATCAGGGGACGTTCCTCCGGGGAAAGGGTTCGCAGGGTCTTCATAAGAGCGGTCAGTTCGCCCTTTTTACCCAGGATGCGATGCCGCAGCGCCTCAAGGGCGGCGGTGTCATCCATGCCGGGAAGCGCCTCGGTCATTTGCCTCCGAATTTCCTGCAGGATTTCCACGATGGTCATGGGTGCTTCTCCCTTCTTCTCCAAATCAGGTGAATGAAAAGCCTCCGTCCTTATGGGACGAAGGCGTGCTTTCGTGGTACCACCCAAATTCACCCAAGGGCACAACCCTATATCACGCGCCCGCTATGGGATAAAGACGAATATCGCGGAACGGATAAGTTGGCCGGGGGTTCAACCCCTGGGAGCTCTCTCCCGATCACGGAGGACATCCGTTTCTTCCTACTTGCCATTGCGCGGCTTTCAGAAAAAAAGCTCGGAAGCGAATTTCCCGCAGCCTCCGCGGCGGCTCTCAGCCAGCGGGATAAACCATGTTATCCTGCTCGCCGCCTTCTCTGCCAAAGGGCTGTTGACCGGGCGTTGGTCTTCCTCATCGCCGGCCCGATGGGCCTATGCATCGGGGCAATCCCCGAATTGGATGCATTATAGCATGGCTTTTCAAGGATTGCAAGGAAAAGGAAAAGCGCCTCACCAAAAACAAAAAAAGAAAAGATACGACAAGAAAATATAAATATCTGTCTTTAATCCTCTTTTTCCCCTTGCAAAACTGCCCATTCAAGCGTATAATAAGAAAAAACTCTGTTCTGGGAGGGAACGTTATGAAAAGGTATCTTGCGGTTTTGCTTACCCTGGTGCTCCTGCTGCCTGCGATGGCCCTTGCCGAAGAAACCATTAAAATCGGCGTATTCGAGCCCGTAACCGGTGAAAACGGCGGCGGCGGGTTCCAGGAAGTGCTCGGTATGCGCTATGCGCAGACGCTCACGCCTGAAATCGAGCTTGGCGGCACGGTGTACGCCATTGAACTGGTGGAGGTTGACAATCAATCGGATAAAACAGCCGCCGTATCAGCCGCGCAGAGCCTGATGGCGAACGGTGTGTCGGTGGTGCTTGGTTCGTACGGCTCGGGCGTGTCCATCGCCGCGGGCGAGATCTTCGCCGACGCGGGCGTGGCCGCCATCGGCGCAAGCTGCACAAATCCTCAAGTAACGCTGGGCAACGAATTCTATTTCCGCGTATGCTTCCTCGATCCTTTCCAAGGCGCGGTGATGGCTAATTACGCATTCCAGGAAAACGCGCGCAAAGCTGCTGTCATCACACAGTTGGGCGACGACTATTCATCCGGCTTGGGCAACTTCTTCCTGAAGGCCTTTGTGGACCTGGGCGGCGAGATCGCGGCTGAAGAGCAGTTCCAGACCGGCCAGACCGATTTTAAGGCCATTTTGACCAATGTCAAGGCTGCCGAGCCCGATGTCATCTTCGCGCCGTCGTCCATCGCCACAGCGCCGCTGCTGATCAAGCAGGCCCGCGAACTGGGCATCACAGCGACGATCATGGCCGGCGATACCTGGGAGAACGTGACGATCATCGAAAACGCGGGCGCGGATTCCGAAGGCGTGGTATTGTCCACATTCTTTGACGAAGCCGATCCGACCGCGGTTGATTTTGTAACCGGCTTCAAAGCGTTCCTGAACGCCAATCCGGAGTATCTCGACAGAAACGGCGGCGATGGCGTTGCGGCGGTATCGGCCCTGGGGTTTGATGCGTACAACGTAGCCATTGACGCCCTGCTGGCGGCGGGCTCCGCCGATCCGGGCGCGATCCGCGACGCGTTGGTCAATGTGTCCAGCGGCGGCGTAACAGGCGGTATCGCCTTTGACGATAACGGCGACGCGATCAAGGACATGGCATATGTGAAAATCGTAGAAAACGGCGCGTTCAAGTTCCTAAAGACCGTCACCGTTGAGTAAGCATTATAGCCAGCCACAACGAGGAAAATCGCCGGAATGGCCCTTTCCTCCGCACGGTGCGTCACGTTTTTAAGCGGTGTAAAGGGGCGGGGCATTTGCTCTCCGCCCCTGTTTTCAGCAATCCGGTAAATCGGCTCCAATTGGAGGGAACGAGATGGCTGCGGTTACTTTCTTTCAGCACTGTTTAACGGGTGTGTCGCTGGGAGGCGCCTACGCTCTGATTGCTATCGGGTATACGATGGTGTATGGCATCCTGCGCCTGATCAATTTCGCCCACGGCGATATCTTTATGATGGCAGGATACTTTATGATTTTCGCGATTGCAAGCCTGCCTTGGCCGATCGCCATCCTCGTCACGATCCTCGTGACCGTGCTGCTGGGCGTCACGATCGAGCGCGCCGCCTATGCGCCGCTCCGGACGGCGCCGCGTATGT
>WRHG01000206.1 GCA_009783365.1 Clostridia bacterium
TACTCCCCGCCGAGCCGATCATCAGAAGCTCCGGCGCGAACAGAAACATAAACGGGATCACGAAGGTGATGAACCCAAGCTTGCAGGCCGTGAACCCGGTTTTCATAAACGGCGTGCCCGCGATTTCGGCGGCCGCCAAGGAAGCTGGAGCGACCGGCGGGGTAATCATGGACACCAGCGCGAAGTAGAAGGCGAACATGTGCGAGGGAAGTATGCCGAAGCCCAAGGATCGCAATGCCGGGACTGAAACGGCGGAGACGATGATATAGGCGACCGTGGTGGGTACGCTCATACCCAGGATAATGGAGGCGACAGCCACAAACAGAGCGCAAAACCACAAGCTTTCGCCGCCCATGCGTGTAATGAAACCTACAAAGTTCATTCCCAGGCCGGAATAGGCCACCACCCCAATGACAATACCCGAGATGGCGCAGGAGGTAGCGATCATAACCGTTCGTTTGCCGGAACTGGCAAGCGCTTCAAAGATTTTTTTAGGCGTCATCCGATTACCTTTGGCGAATATCCAGTTGACGATAACAACCGACAAGGTTGCGTAAGCTCCCGCGAAGGATGCGGATTTTCCCATAAGCAGGAGCGTCACGAGCAATATCAGAGGAATCAGGAAATACATTCGCCCCAACACCGCTTTTTTATCCGGGATTTCATCATCTGGAATGCCTTTGATGCCGCTTAGTGCGGATTCAAAATCCACCTGCAAAAAGATGGAGAGGTAGTACAGAATGGTCGGGATGATCGCTGCCACCATGATCTTCACATAAGAAATGCCGGTGAATTCCGCCATGATGAAAGCAGCTGCCCCCATAACTGGAGGAGCAAGCTGTCCTCCAGTACTGGCCACCGCTTCTACGGCTCCAGCAAACTCCGGGCGGTAGCCCATTCGCTTCATCATAGGAATGGAAAAGGACCCTGTGGCATAGACATTCGCCACCGCACTGCCGGAAATGGCGCCGAACAAACAACTGGTAACAACCGAGATCTTGGCAGGGCCGCCTCTGTTTTTTCCGGTGAAGTATTTGCCAAGATCCATCAGAAAATCACCGCCGCCCGCAGCCTCGAAAAAGCAGCCAAATATGATGAATATGATGATCAGAGTGGAACACACCGACATAGGAAGGCCAAATACTCCGTCGAATCCGAAGAAGGTCACCTCCATCATGGTTTGCCATCGGAAGCCGCGGTGATAAAAAGGACCGGGCATCATTTGCCCAAACCTACCGTAAAGCAGCATAACGATGCCTACAATGGGCAGAGCCATACCAGTTGCCCGCCTGCCAACCTCCAATATGAGAATCAGCCCCGCGAGCGCAATCGCGAATTTGAAGTTATCAAACTCGGAAACGAATACGATCCAACCGTTGATGAGGTCTTTGTTGACCACAAAGTAACCGAACACAGCGACCGAAAGCGCTGCGAGCGCGCAGTCGACCGACAAAAACAATTTTGGGGGGCCAAATGAAGTCGGCCTGTAGTAAAGAAAACCCAGTACGATCGCAAAAATCAAGTGGATGGAGCGCTGGATAGGCGCTTCAAACATGCCGAAATAACCGGTATACAAAAAGAACGTGGCATAGGCGAATGCGATGATGTCCAACAGAATATTACTGCGATATTTGGGATTTGGAGTATCCATCAACACTCTCCCCTGAGCTTATGTGGAACTTTTATGTGAGTGGATCCTACCCAGCCCATGCCACTGTCTTGTTTGCTATTTGAGGTAACCCGCTTCCTTGTAATATTGCTCGGCGCCGGGATGGAGGGGGCCTCCGATGCTGGTCGGCGCCATTGCGGGGACAAAGGTTGCGTGGTGGGTCCCCCAGGCAGTGATTATTTCAGGTTTTTCGCAGAGCAATTTAGCCGTGCTATAAGCCACTTCGTCGGGAAGGTCGCTGCGGCAGAGCAAAATATTGGGTTCGCCGATTGCAAGGAAGTCCTCGGTCATGAAGCCGTAGGTTCCGCCTTTAACGTGATTTTTGGCGTAACCGAATTTCGCGACAAGGGAATCGACCATGCTTTCCTCCAAAGGAAGCACCTTGAGCGGCGTGGTGGTCTGCAGCTCGGTGATCGCGGCGACCACGGGCGCGATAATGCCGTCGGCGTGCCCGTCAGCAATTAGCATGCAGCCGTCGGTGTAGCTGAGGTACTGCATGCTGCCGCCCCAAGACTTCAGATCGTCGGCGGTTATGCCGAATTCCGCCAGGATACGCTCGGCTCCAAGGAAAGGGGTGCTCGCTCTGGTGGTGGTAACCAGGTTGATGGGATATTTCCGATCCACAAGCTCCTGAATTGAATTGACCGGAACGGAAGCCTTGATGAGGAAGAGGCAGGTGTCGCTGGTGCCTATGTTGCCAAGCGCGGTAAGGCTGTGGTAGGTTTTCCCGGCGTATGGGTCGATGCTGTCAAGGGCCGAACGATAGAGGTGGGACACGGTGGTTGAGATATCCATCTCGCCCCTTTCGGTGAGGTCGATGTTGCCGATGCCGCCTCCCGGCATGACGCTGAACTTTTTGCCCGCTGATACGGCCTCGAGTTCCGCCGCCAATTGTCCGGCAAGTCCGTACCAGCCTCCGCCCTGAGGTCCGCCGCCGACGGTGAAATTGGTTTTGGAAGATTGGGCGCCGCTGACAGGGTTGCAGACCCCCAGCGTCAACAGCCCGCAGAGCAAAATACACACGCTGACCAAAAACATCTTTCTTTTCACAATACATTCCTCCTGTTCATTCTCTGTTTTTTTACGTACAAAGCCTTTATCGGCTTACATTATATAGTAATAAATTCAAACCGCCGCCGCGTGTAAAAGTTTGCACAGGCCGATCACATCAAAAACAGGCAGCCCGAATTTCCGGCGCAGAGCGGAACTGTACGGGGGCAGATTGGTGCATTCGAACAAAAAGGCCCCGATGTCAGGTGTTTCCTCCATCGCTTTCCCGCAAATATCCAGCAGTTCCCGCTCCAGGCGGTCGCTGTCCAGCGTGTAGGGCGGAGAAAAAGACATGATGGCCCGCATGAATTCAGGGCTGCCTTCCATGCTGATCAGGCGGGCGCCGGCATATTCCTGCCGGGACAGGATGTTTTTAATGTTATCGGTGACGGCGCTCACCACCAAACCAACCTGCTTGTCCGGTCCAATCAAACTACGGATGAGAGGCAGAAGCAAAATAGAAGAAGAAGCGACCGGTACATCCAGAAGCTTGCATAACTCGTCCTGATACGGCAACAGGAGGCCGCAACTTGTGAGAATAGCGCGTGCTCCTTGTTGCTGTAGGGACTGGGCCGCACGAAAAAGGCGCTTCACCGCTTCCGGTACGCTTTCATCGGTGAGTTGGAGCGCCGGTGTATTTTCCACAACGGCGTAGCGAACCGGGAAAGGAAAAGAGGCTGCGTTTCCAATGTCTCCGGGTGGACGTGCAAAACGGCAGTCCAGCATAACGATGCCGATATCTTTTCCGTAAGTAGCTAAGCCTCCCTCAAATAGAGGCATGATAACGACCTCCTTACGCCTTTGCCTTTTCCTGCGCGTCCATACGCTTGTAGGCGGCGCGCAATTCCTCGCACATCTCGGTAGCCCCTTCCAACGGGCATTCGGTCCAATCGAGGCCGAGGCTCTCTTTGATCCAGTATTGCTCGGATTCCGTAAATACGGCTGTTCCTCCGGGCTTTACGCCGGCGCATCCGTC
>WRHG01000207.1 GCA_009783365.1 Clostridia bacterium
TAAACAAGTTTGCCCGCAGCAACCAGGGGACCTGCATCAACCAGCGGCCCAGGGCGCAGCACGGCGACCTGGTGGAGGCCGGCGACCTTCTGGCAGACGGCCCCTCGACGGAAGACGGTGAAATTGGCCTGGGCCGTAACGTGCTGATTGGGTTTATGACCTGGGAAGGTTACAACTATGAGGATGCCATTCTCATCAGCGAAAAGCTGGTAAAGGAGGACACTTACACTTCCATCCACATCGAGGAGTTTGAATCCGAAGCCAGAGAGACCAAGCTTGGACCGGAGGAGATTACCCGCGATATTCCCAACATCGGCGATGACGCGGTGAAGGATCTGGATGAGGATGGCGTCATCCGCATTGGGGCGGAGGTACGCAGCGGCGACATCCTGGTAGGCAAGGTAACCCCAAAGGGAGAAACGGACCTGACTGCAGAAGAGCGACTCCTTCGCGCTATTTTCGGAGAAAAGGCCCGGGAAGTGAGAGATACTTCGCTTCGCGTACCTCACGGCGAAGGCGGTATTGTGGTAGATGTGAAGGTTTTCACCCGGGACAACAAGGATGAGCTTTCTCCCGGCGTGAATGAGATGGTACGCGTCTACATCGCGCAGAAACGAAAGATCAGCGTGGGCGATAAAATGGCGGGCCGCCATGGAAATAAGGGCGTTATTTCGCGGATTATGCGCGAGGAGGATATGCCCTTTATGCCCGACGGAACCCCATTGCAAATTGTTTTAAATCCGTTGGGCGTACCGTCCCGTATGAATATCGGCCAGGTGCTGGAAGTGCACTTGGGCATGGCGGCCAAGGCATTGGGCTGGTATGTGGCTACGCCGGTTTTTGACGGCGCCAACGAGTTGGATATTGAGGAATGCCTGGTGAAGGCAGGCCTCAGCCGGGATGGTAAAACCCTGCTGTATGACGGCCGTACCGGAGAACCATTTGAGAGTCCCGTTACGGTGGGGTACATGTACTTCATGAAGCTGCACCATCTTGTGGACGACAAGATGCATGCCCGCTCCGTGGGTCCGTACTCGCTGGTAACCCAGCAGCCACTGGGCGGCAAGGCCCAGTTTGGCGGACAGCGATTCGGCGAGATGGAGGTATGGGCTCTGGAAGCCTATGGCGCGGCCAATACGCTGCAGGAAATACTCACGGTGAAATCAGACGATATCGTAGGCCGCGTGAAAACATACGAGGCCATTGTCAAGGGCACCAACATTCCGGCTCCGGGTGTTCCCGAAAGCTTTAAAGTGCTTATTAAGGAACTAAAGTCGCTGGCGCTGGATATCAAGGTGCTCAACGAGAGCAAGGAAGAGATTGTCATTCGTGAGTTGGATGACGACGATATGGAAGTCAGCAGGAACATCATTACACGCTTTGATGAAGAGGAGGGCCTTGAACTGCCGCCGGAAGAGGAGGATGACATCGCTATTGATGAGGACCTGGACGTGGACTTCAGCCTGGACGACGACCTGGACGAGTTTGACATCGGGCTGGGAGATGACCTGGGCAGCGTGGAACTGGACGAGGAGGATGAAAAACCGGAGGTTGAGTAATCCGTCCATACCCAGGAGTGATCCTAAAGACCTGAAGGGAGTGCCGCGTTTTGTTTGAACTGATTAACCTCGATTCCATTCAGATTGGCATGGCTTCGCCGGACCAAATTTTAAAATGGAGTTACGGAGAGGTCTCAAAACCTGAAACCATCAATTACAGAACCCTGAAACCCGAGCGGGACGGCTTGTTTTGCGAGCGTATTTTCGGGCCCCAGAAGGATTGGGAGTGCAATTGCGGCAAGTATAAACGCATCAAGTTTAAGGATAAGAATAAAGTTTGCGATAAGTGCGGCGTACAGGTAACCCGTGCAAAAGTACGGCGGGAGCGGATGGGCCATATTCAACTAGCGGCGCCCGTAAGTCATATTTGGTATTTTAAGGGAATTCCCAGCCGTATGGGTATGCTGTTGGATATCAGCCCCCGTGCACTGGAAAAGGTACTTTATTTTGCCAACTTCATCGTGCTGGATCCTGGCGATTCGGGAAAAACGGGGCTTAAAAGGCACGAATTGATTACTGATGCCAAATACCGGGAACTGGAAGCGCAGTTTGGCAAGGGCGCCTTCCGTGCGGGTATGGGCGCGGAAGCCGTGAAGGAAATGCTGTTGGAACTGAACTTGGATGAGATCAGCGCCAAACTAAAGAAAGAAATTGCCGATCTGGTGGAAAAGGAACGGGACCGTGAAAGTGAGGGCCAAAAGCGCGCACGGGCCGTGAAGCGCTTGGAGGTGGTGGAGGCATTCCGCACGTCCAACAATCGGCCCGAATGGATGGTCCTGGACGTGGTTCCCGTGATCCCACCAGATCTACGTCCCATGGTGCAGTTGGATGGCGGCCGCTTTGCGACCAGCGATCTGAATGACCTATACCGCCGTGTTATCAATCGTAACAACCGCCTCAAGCGCCTTCTGGAGCTTGGCGCGCCGGATATCATTGTGCGTAATGAAAAGCGTATGCTGCAAGAGGCGGTGGACGCCCTGATTGACAATGGCCGCCGCGGCCGCGCCGTGACCGGCCCGGGTAACCGCGCGCTCAAATCGCTTTCCGACCTGTTGCGGGGAAAGCAAGGGCGTTTCCGTCAGAATTTGCTGGGCAAACGGGTGGATTACTCCGGCCGCTCCGTCATTGTGGTTGGTCCGGAGCTGAAGCTTTATCAGTGCGGCCTGCCCAAAGAAATGGCTCTGGAACTTTTTAAGCCCTTTGTGATCGAGCGTCTGGTGGCGCTGAAATATGCCCATCACGGTAAAAACGCAAAACGCATGGTTGAGAGGGGTAAGCCCGAGGTTTGGGACATTCTGGAAAGCGTCATCAAGGAGCATCCGGTACTGCTTAACCGGGCGCCAACGTTGCATCGCCTGGGCATTCAGGCCTTTGAACCCATCCTGGTGGAAGGCAGGGCTCTGAAGCTGCATCCGTTGGTATGTACGGCATATAACGCAGACTTTGACGGGGATCAGATGGCCGTGCACGTTCCGCTGTCCATGGAGGCTCAAGCGGAAGCCCGATTTTTGATGCTGGCTCACAACAATATATTGAAACCCCAGGATGGCAAACCTGTCATGTCGCCGTCCCAGGATATGGTCATAGGCTGCTATTACCTGACCATTGACCGGCCGGATGGTAAGGGCGCGGGCCGTGTGTTTACCAGCCCCAATGAGGCGGCAATGGCCTATCAAATAGGGCAGATAAGCCTGCAAGCGCCCATCAGGGTCCGTATTGAGCGCAGCTTTGAAGGGTTGAGAGGCCGTAAGATAATCGATTGTACATTGGGCCTGCTGCTGTTTAACGACGTGATCCCTCAGGATATCGGGCGCAAGCCCCGCAACTGTCTGGAGGACATGTTTGCCCTGGAAATCGATATGCTGGTGGACAAAAAGGAACTGGGAAAGATCGTGGATGAGGTGTACCAAAAGCATGGCATCCATAAGACCGCTCAGGTGCTGGACGCCATGAAGACGCTGGGCTTCAAGTACGCCACCCGCGGCGCGATCACCGTATCCGTCAGTGATATCATCGTACCCCCCGATAAAGAGGAAATGCTTAAGGAAGCGGATGACAGCGTCGGCGAGATTAATAATATGTTCCGCATGGGCATGCTATCGGAAGACGAACGCTACAGCAAGGTGGTG
>WRHG01000208.1 GCA_009783365.1 Clostridia bacterium
TTAAAGCGGGTATCGAGCCCGACAACTCCGCCTTATCAGCGGCAAAATCCTCTCCGGCGTCTGCCGGACGCACGCCGGAGGTCCCTCCAAATGCGAGCAGCGTTTCCACATTATAACCGTCCCTTGTTGAAAACAGCAACTGCATCGGGCGTGAACGAGGCATCAAAAAGGGCATATTCGCGTCTCGAAGCATACTGCGGTAACGTTCTTCCACGTAATCAGCCAACGGATAAAAAGGCTGGTACTGGTAAGTACGCTCCGCCTTTGTTTCAAAAACGGCGCCGCTGATAAAGGCGACTCCCCATTCGGCCAGGAAGGCCTCCAGATTCGGCAATACGCCCTGGGCGGCGCTTGCGCAATAGAATAAGGTTTTGCCATACCGGCCGTCATTATACAAAAAGGCCTCCAACTTGCGCAGAATACCCTCCGACAGATCGATGGTAGGAGCCAGAAGCAGCGCCCCGTCAAATTGCCGCAAGTCGTCCGTGATAAGATTCACCGCAACCGGCTCGTAGTTGTTGTCCGCCAGCAGGGCGGTTAACAGCTTGGATTCAGTAACGCCATTGCCGGTCAGAATCGCAATTTTCGGCGCGGCATCTCCAATTACATACAGAATGGCAGAGGTGAGCGCCTCCTCGGCGCGCGAGGCTTCAATGGTCAAGCCGCCGCCTGCGTAAGCGTAGTGAAACAGATTGTTGACTTTAATATGCTTCAACCGCTCACCGCCGCGCACAATCAAGTCGCCGTTGGATAAGGCCAGTTCCGGAAAACCTGCTGCAAAAGAGGGATCGGTGGAATAATCCACAAAGGTGAGACGAATATTGTCGCTAAAACGCGGATATTGCTGTATAATCCGCTTCGCCTGATTCAGGTAGTGGGAACCGCCAAAAGCCTCCTCAGCGGAAAGTACAAAAACCTCCACCGGTTCCCGCAACCCTGACAGCAGCGATATCGTGTCCGTTCCAACCCCATAGGCGGCGTTTTCCGTTAAGTCCAGGGATAGGGAGTGCCGATTGGAAAGCAACACTGCAATCCCGTTCAGTAGCAGCGTACCGGCAATGAGAAGCGCCGACAGCAGCGAGAAGATCAAATTGAGCTTCAGCTTGGCATTCCTCATCGGCCGCCGGATGGAGAGTTTCATGATCATCGCCCTCCCCTAAACCCACCGGCGACGCTCAAGCGCGACGACGGTGAGGGCCAAGAACAGCCCGGCAACGCTGACAAAAAAGCAGAGATCGGAAACATCCACAACGCCCATGGTAAAGCCCCGATACCGGTCGCTAAAGGACAGTCTCATCAACCAGAGGCGCAGGACTCGACTCTGCACCACATAAGCGAGCGCGTCCGCCAGGATGAGGAACAGGCTGACGCCAAAGCCGCCCACTGCGGCAATCACCTGGCTTTCGGTAAAAGCGGAGACGAATAGGCAAATGGCAATCAGCGACGCTCCCAGTACAAAGAGCCCGATGAAGTTGCCAAATACCACCGGCCAATCCGGTTGTGAATAGCACTGCAGCACCAACGCCATCACCAGCGTACCGGAAATGGCAAACAGGTATACAAGCAGCGCGGCGGCATACTTGCCAAGTACGATGCTCCGCCGGGAGACGGGCGCGGTGAGCAGCGTCCTCTCCGTCCCGGCACGCCTTTCTTCGCTTAACAAGCGCATGGTAAGTACGGGCGCTAAAAACATGGCTGCCGAGAACAGCATTGAAAACAGGGTTGATGTATCGGTGGTGTTGCCATATAAATTATACGTGAAAAAATAATACGCGGTAAAGAAATACATCACCGCAATCACCACATATCCCAACGGTGAAAAAAAGTAGGCCTTGAATTCGCGCTTTAAAACAGCCCTCATGGCGCGTCCTTCTCTCCTATACCGCTGGCTGCCAGGTTCAGGAACGCCTCCTCCAGGGAGCCGGAAGCATCTCCGCCACTGCTGGCGAGCAGTGGCAAACCTGCCGCCGCCAAGCGCTTGAATATCTGCACCCGTATATCGGCGCCGTCGGCGCATTCTAATGCAAAGTCCCAGGTGTTAGGCTCCATCTGTGCCAATTGCCGCACTCGATTCAACCCGGGAATTTGGGCGAGCGCAGCCATGATCTCCTCGGCAGCGCCCAGGACGCGTATTCGCACACGGCTTGCCGAAGCAATGCGTCCCGCCATTTCATCGGTGCTGCAGTCGGCAATAAGGCGCCCTTTTTGCAACATGATGATACGGGCGCATACCGCCTGTATCTCTGAAAGGATATGGGATGAAACGATCACCGTGCTGTGACGGCCAATGTCCTTGATCAGCAGGCGAATATCGACAATCTGAGAGGGATCCAAACCCACGGTCGGTTCATCCAGTATAATTACCCTCGGTTTGCCTACCAACGCCTGTGCGAGGCCCAGCCGCTGGCGGTATCCCTTAGAGAGGTTGCGTACCATTCGCCCCAACTTATCCTCAAGCCCCACCTGGCGGCATATATCGGCAATGTGCGCTTTACGGCCGGAAGTAACGCCTTTGAGCCCGCAGATAAAGTCCAAGTGGTCCCGAACCTTCATCTCGGGATAAAAGGCGGGCTGCTCCGGAAGATATCCGGTTATCCGCTTGGCCTGCCGGGGGCTGGATGCGATATCATGCCCGCCGATGGTCACCGTTCCGCCCGTGGCGCTGATGCAGCCGGTCAGAATATTCATGGTGGTGGACTTGCCCGCTCCGTTGAGTCCCAACAGCCCCACCACCTGGCCTTCCTCAATGGTAAAACTGACTTTATCCAACGCCAAATGCTCGCCATATCGTTTGGTCAGTTCTCGGGCGAAAATCAGAGGAAACCCTCCCGCCATGTTGCAAATTTCATAGCGATATTGTATCATATCGCCAAGGATTTCGTCAACGAGAGGGAGGGTTAGAATGAAAAAGGCAAAAGTTGCCATATTTGGCGCGGGCTTTATTGCTGATATCCATTTGGAGAGTTACACCCGCTTTGTGCCGGCCGCGGAAATCGTGGCGGTATATGACGGCCATGACCCGGAGCGCGCCCGGCGATTTGCCGAAAAGCACAACATCCCAGCCTGGTACGCCGACATGGAGAAGCTGTTAAGCGAACAGGAAGTGGATATGGTGGACGTCTGCCTGCCCAACTTCCTCCACCATGCCGCCTGTATGGCAGCCGCCAAGCATAACAAGCACATTTTGATTGAAAAACCACTGTGCCTGACATTGGAAGAGGCGGACGAGATGATTGCCGAATGCAAGAAGAGGAACCTAAAGCTTATGTATGCCGAGGAGCTTTGCTTTGCGCCAAAGTATGAGCGCGTACGCGCACTGGTGGAAAGCGGCGCGGTGGGCAAGGTATACATGTTGAAGCAGTCGGAAAAGCACAGCGGCCCCCACAGCCCCTGGTTCTATAAAAAGGAAACCGCAGGCGGCGGCGTGATGATGGACATGGGATGCCATGCGATGGCCTGGTTCCGCTGGATGAATAAAAATGCTCCTGTAAAGTCCGTATACGCCCATATGAAAACCGTACTGCATGATACGGACTGCGATGACAATACCGTTACCGTTGTCGAGTTCGAAAACGGAGTCACGGCCGTGGCCGAGGACAGTTGGGCGTGCCACGGCGGTATGGATGACCGAATTGAGGTATACGGCACC
>WRHG01000209.1 GCA_009783365.1 Clostridia bacterium
GCCCGGGTTGATCGGCAGCATTTACGACGGGATCGAGAGGCCGCTAGACGAGATAAAGCGGAAGATCGGGACTAACTTGGAACGCGGCGTACGCGTGCCTTCTTTGAACCGTGAGAAGCTATGGCCGTTCCGCCCTGTTATGAAGGCGGGGGATAATATCGTTTCCGGGGATATTTTAGGCACTGTTCAGGAAACGGAGGTCGTCGTACACAAGGTTCCGGCGCCACACGGTTGCGACGGGGTTCTGGTTGCCCTGAATGAAGGGGAATACACCGTTACAGATGTTATAGGTGAGGTGAAAAAGGCAAACGGTGAAATTATTCCGTTGACCTTGATGCAGAAATGGCCTGTCAGGAAGGGGCGGCCATATACAGTGAAGTTGCCGCCGGAAATCCCGCTTGTGACGGGGCAGAGGGTCATTGATACGCTGACGCCTATCGCAAGGGGTGGCGTCGCAGCCGTTCCGGGGCCTTTCGGGAGCGGAAAAACCGTTGTGCAGCACCAGCTTGCCAAATGGGCAAATACAGATATTGTCGTGTATATAGGTTGCGGGGAGCGCGGCAACGAAATGACGGATGTTTTACAGGAATTCCCTCAGATAAAAGACCCGAGGACCGGCAAGACGTTGATGAAACGTACGGTGTTGATTGCCAATACTTCTGATATGCCCGTCGCGGCGCGCGAGGCGTCGATTTATACCGGAGTTACCATCGCTGAGTATTTTCGTGATATGGGTTACAACGTGGTGCTGTTGGCGGATTCCACCTCGCGCTGGGCGGAGGCGCTGCGCGAAATGTCCGGGCGTTTGGAGGAGATGCCTGGGGAAGAAGGGTATCCCGCGTATCTGGGCAGCAGGCTTGCGGGTTTTTATGAACGGGCGGGGCGTGTGATCACTGCTGGGCAGGAGGGCAACGAGGGCGCACTCAGCGTTATTGGCGCGGTTTCGCCTCCGGGCGGGGATTTGTCCGAGCCGGTTTCACAGGCTACGCTGCGTATTGTAAAAGTTTTTTGGGGGCTTGACTCGGCTCTGGCTTACCGCAGGCATTTTCCCGCTGTCAACTGGTTATCCAGTTATTCGCTTTATCTGGACGCTATGCAGGGCTGGTACAGGGAAAATGTGGCCGAGGATTGGCCCGATCTTCGCGGGCGCATTATGGGCATTCTGGACGATGAGGCAGAGTTGGAGGAAATCGTGAAACTGGTCGGCATGGACGCAATCAGCCGCGCCGACCGCATGAAGCTCGAGACGGCGCGTTCGATCCGCGAGGATTTTCTCCATCAGGACGCATTTCACGAAGTGGACACTTACTCGTCGCTGGAACGCCAGTATAACATGATGAGGCTGGTGCTTGCATATTATGACCTGTCCGTAGTTGCTTTGGATAAGGGCGTGCATATAAACAAGCTGGCTATGCTGCCCGCCAGGGAGAGGATAGGGAGATTCAAGTATGTAGAGGAAGGGCAGGTCGCACGGGAATATGAAGCGGCGCTTATGCAGCTTCAGAAGGAAATTGCCGGGTTGGAAAAGGAGATGGAGTGATCAATGCCTAAAGAATACCGTACCATACAGGAGATTTCAGGGCCTTTGATGCTGGTTCAGGGCGTTACCGACGTTACATATAACGAGCTTGGGGAAATAAGGACGGCTAATGGACAGCGCAGGCGTTGCCGCGTACTCGAAATAGACGGGAACAATGCTTTAGTGCAGCTTTTTGAGAGCAGCGAAGGCATAGTTTTGGAAAACAGTATCGTGCGTTTTTTGGGTCATGGCATCACTATGGGCGTGTCGGAAGATATGCTGGGGCGCGTTTTCGACGGGATGGGCGCGGCGGCGGATGGCGGACCGGGCATTATCCCGGAAAAGCGCCTTGATATAAATGGCGTCCCGATGAACCCTACCGCGAGGACTTACCCGGAAGAATTTATTCAAACAGGCATTAGCGCTATTGACGGGCTCAATACGCTGGTGCGAGGGCAAAAGCTGCCTATCTTTTCGGCAAGTGGTTTGCCCCACGCCAATGTTGCCGCGCAGATCGCGCGGCAGGCGAAAGTCCCGGGCAGCGACGACAGATTTGCGGTTGTGTTTGCCGCAATTGGCATCACTTTTGAAGAAGCTAACTTCTTTATTGATGATTTCACAAAAACCGGGGCGATCGAGCGTTCTGTGTTGTTTATCAATCTGGCTAACCATCCGGCTATAGAACGCATAGCCACCCCAAGGATGGCGCTGACGGCGGCTGAATACCTGGCGTTTGACCTTGGGATGCATGTGCTTGTTATTTTGACCGATATTACGAATTACGCCGATGCGCTCAGGGAGGTTTCCGCAGCGCGGAAGGAGGTGCCCGGGAGGCGCGGGTACCCGGGGTATATGTATACTGATCTGGCGTCCATGTATGAGCGGGCGGGCCGTTTGGAGGGGAAAGACGGCAGCATTACGCTGATACCTATCCTTTCTATGCCTGAGGATGACAAAACGCACCCGATCCCAGATTTGACCGGGTACATCACCGAGGGGCAGATCATTTTGAGCCGCGAGCTTCACAGGAAAAATATCCTGCCGCCAATAGATGTGCTCCCGTCCCTGTCTAGGTTGAAGGATAAGGGCATTGGCGAGGGCAAGACCAGGGCGGATCACGCCAACACCATGAATCAGCTTTTCGCGGCTTACGCGCGGGGCAAGGAGGCGAAAGAGCTCATGGTGATTTTGGGGGAAGCCGCGTTGACGGACATTGATAAGTTGTACGCGAAATTTGCGGATGCGTTTGAAAAGGAATATGTTTCTCAGGGTTACTATGCAAACCGCAGCATCGAGGAAACGCTGGGTATCGGGTGGAGAATGCTTTCGATTCTGCCGCGTTCGGAGCTCAAGCGTATCAGGGATGAGTTTTTGGATCAGTATTATTCAGGGGACAGGGGTTAGGGAAGGTTTTTTATGGCGTTGTTGAATGTTAGCCCTACGCGTATGGAGCTGGCGAAGGTCAAGAACCGGCTTTTGGTAGCTGTGAGGGGGCATAAGTTGCTCAAGGACAAGCGCGATGAACTGATGCGCCGGTTTATGGATATTATCAGGGAAACGAAGGAATTGCGTAGCCTGGTTGAGGGTAAGTTGATGGAGGTGAACCGGGGGTTTGCGCTGGCAAGTTCGGTTATGCAGAAGGAAAGGCTGTCATCCGCCCTGATGTTGCCCAAGCAAAGCGTTACGCTGGAGATCGAGTCGAAAAAAATCATGGTCGTCGATGTGCCTGAATTCAGCATACGGCAAAAAGTAGAGGATAAAGGCGATATCCTGTCCTACGGTTATGCATTTACCACCGGCGATTTGGATCAAAATATTTTGGCTTTGTCGGATTTGCTGCCGTCCCTGCTTAAGCTCGCGCAGCAGGAGAAGACGGCGCAAATTCTGGCCGCCGAAATCGAAAAGACCCGGCGGCGCGTCAACGCGCTTGAATATATTATGATACCGAATTATCAGGACACGATCAGATATATCACGATGAAGCTGGATGAAAACGAGCGGAGCAATCTGACCCGTTTGATGAAGGTGAAGGATATGATGGTAGCCAAGACCATGGAGGTCCGCAGGCAGCAGGCTGAGGCCCAGTATTTGTAGGATTGTCAATGATATTGGACAGCGAAGAATAGT
>WRHG01000210.1 GCA_009783365.1 Clostridia bacterium
ACGCTTTCCGGCGTCGCTTTTTTCGACCACCAGGATTCAATCGCCTGACAAAGCGCATCCAGCATTGTGCATTTCTTTAGATACACGGGAAGCGTTTTAAGCAGGCTCGGCTGCAAAACAACAAACTCCGGCAATAGCCTCTCATCGGCGACGGATTGCTTTTCTCCGCCCCTGTAGAGAACGGCGAAGTGGGTCGCCTCGCTTCCCGTGCCGGCGGTTGTAGGCACGGCCATGATCGGGCACTCCGCAGAACTAAAGTATTTTATGCTCTTTGCGGTGTCGATGCAGCTCCCGCCGCCAATCGCGATGATACAATCGCACATGCCTTCCGCAAACGCTTCCACGCCCGCCTGTACATCCTCATATCGCGGGTTGGACGAGAACCCGCTGAACCGGACGGTTTCGCAGGGAAGGGCAACGCCCAACATATCAAAGGCGCTGTCACAGACCAACAGCGGCCTTTTTCCCTTGATCGCCTCAAACGTTAAAGAATCCAAATAATGTTGCCGCGTCATCGATCACTCCTCACAGGCCTGATTATAGCACACATCCGGCCCGTGCATCCATGGCTACCGAACCTTCGCTTTGATCCTGGTGGCCGCCATTTCAAGCAAAATCACCGCGATGACGACAATATATGTAATAAACCCGAGCTCGTGCAGATCAAAATAATGGTTTCCGGCCATAAAAAGATCAAACCCGATACCGCCCGCACCGGCGGCGGCGCCCACGGCAATCGCGTTTGTGAAGTTGATTTCGAAGCGAAGGAACGTCCACGCGGTCATGTAGCTGATCGAGGAAGGTAAAATGGCTTGAAACACGATCTGCCAAAAGCCGGCTCCGCTGGCCTTTAGCGCTTCAATCGTGCCGTCGTCAATTTCCTCGATGGATTCGGCGTACGCCTTGATCAAATAGCCGGCGCTATGAAAGGTAAGGCCGATCACGGCGGCGACACTGCCCAAGCCGGCTGCGATCGTGAAAATCAACACCCACAAAATCGTCGGCACCGCCCTGATAAAAGCGACAAAACCTTTAATGACATTCGCGACGATGGGATTCGCAATGTTTTTTGCGCAGAACAGCGCGCCAAACAGCGCGATCACAGCCCCGAAAATTGTTGCGAGAGCGCCCAGCGAAAACGTCACCAACAGCGCCTCCAACGCGCCCGTCAAGGAGTTATACGTCAGGCGCGGCTGGCCGAACAGCACCTTCATATTCTTGAGCGTACCGGCAATCGATCTTGCAAAGTCAATGTTTTTATAATCAAATGACAAAAAGCCGTATACGGTAAGCCCCAACAACACATACAGGGTAAGTTTAACGGCTAGACCGCCTTTGGACCGCGAAGCCGTTTTAATTTTACCTCCACGTGTCTTTCGCATATGCTTTTGCAAGTTACAGGAACCCGGAAGACGCCCCACGGCGATCCATTCGCTCATCACATAATCACCTTTCTGATTTGGTTTGAGATAACCTCAATCATGATCACCAATATGACAATGGAAATGACGACGAGACTTGCCAAGCCGTAATCCATACGCTTATAATACAGGTCAAACAGATAACCGATTCCCGTTGCCGTCAATACGCCAATCAACGTGGAAGACCGGATGTTGGTTTCGATCATAAATAAAACCCAAGACACTATCTCGGGCATGGACGAGGGGATCACGCCTTGGAATACCGTCTGCAGATAGGTCGCGCCGGTTGTGCGCAGCGCTTCGACACAGGATGCGCTGACTTCGTCTATCGTCTCGATAAAAGTCCGTGTCAGCATACCAAAAGTGGCGAAGAACAAAGCAAAAAAACCTGTCAGGATATTCTGGCCGAACGAAAAGAGCAGGAGCATTGCCCAAACCACATCGGGGACGTTCCTGAAAAACGCGGCGATCATCCTAACGGTTCCCGCAATCCACGGGTTTACTTTTGTCGTCTTGGTGCCGAGCAAACTGAAAAAAAACGCGAATGCGGCGGCACACACGGTAACGGCAATCGAGACGAGCGCGGTCTCGGTCAACTTCGTCAGGATATTGGATAACCGCGTCCATGCCTTTTCGTTTGGAACAAAATTTCCCGCCATCCAGGCAACGGCTTTGGGAATCGACTCAAAGCCGCCGATCACACTGTAATTTGTTACGACGGCGGAAAGCGCGAAAAGAGCAAATACGCCGAGGAAGGCTAAAGTCATCGTGCGTTTTCGCCTCACGAATACGGATGCCCGCGCGTTGGGCCGTGGAGCTTTTTCTATTTTCTCATCCGACATCTGTGATCAGCTCGCCTTCGTTCGATTGGTAAATCTCGTAGATTTTTGACTTGGTCAGCTGATCCGGCGGCCCGTCATAAAGGATCCGGCCCAATGTAATCCCGATGATTCTCTTGGAATAATTCATCGCGACATCCACCTGGTGCAAGTTGAAAATGCATGTCAGCTTCATGGTTCGATTGATGTTGCTCAGATGGTCCATGATCACCTTGGACGAACTGGGGTCCAGAGACGCGATGGGTTCGTCGCACAGGATAAGCCTTGGTTCCTGCATGAGAGAACGAGCGATGCCCACCCGCTGCTTTTGCCCGCCCGACACGTTGGATCCGCCCTGGGCAATCTCGAAATCGAAGCCTTCGGGCTTTTCCTCGATAAAGCCGATGGCCTGCGCGGTGGCGGCGGCGGCGCGCAGTTCCTCCTCGCCGGCGTCGGGTTTCCCATAAGCGAGATTGGAGGCGATGGTGCCCGAGAGCAGCACGCCCTTTTGCGGCACGAAGCCGATCTTATCCCGCAGGTCTTTTTGAGCGGCCTGGCGCACGTCGGTCCCGCTTATCAACACCTGGCCCTTGGTGGCGTCAAAAAAACGCAGTGCCAGGTGGGCCACCGTGGATTTTCCCGAGCCGGTTGGGCCGATGATGGCCGTGGTTTGGCCGGGCAGCGCGGTGAACGTAAGACCGTGCAGCGAATCCTCCTCCGCGCCCGCGTAACGGAAGCTCACGTCGCGGAACTCCACCGTGCCGCGAGTCGCCGGAGTGAAGTCTTTCGCCTGCTCGGGATCGCGGATCACCAGCTCGGCGTCCAGCACCTCGGCGATGCGGTCGGCGGCTACCGCGGCGCGCGGCACAAACACAAACATCATGGCGATCATCATGAAGGAAAAGATAATCTGCATCGCGTACTGCATAAACGCCAGCATGTCGCCCACCTGCAAAGTGGATTCGGCGATGCGGTTCGCGCCCACCCATACGATAAGCAGGATCACGCCGTTCATGATGAGCGTTATCATGGGGAATGCCGCCGCCATCACCCGCTGCACAAACAGGTTTACGCCGGTCAGCTCCTTATTGGCTTCGTCAAACCGGTTCTGCTCGTGCTTTTGCGTGCCGAAGGCGCGGATGACCATCAGGCCGTTCAGCGTTTCCCGCGAAACGCGGTTCAGTTTATCGACCAGCGTTTGGATTATCTTGAAACGCGGCAGCGCCACGATGACGATCACCACCACCACGCACATCAGCACCAGCACGGCCAGCGCGATAATCCAGCTCATGGAAACGGATTTGCGCAGCGCCATAATAATACCGCCTATGCCCATGATGGGCGCGTAGCACATCATGCGTATGCCCATGCCCACCAGCATCTGCACCTGTGAGACATCGTTGGTG
>WRHG01000211.1 GCA_009783365.1 Clostridia bacterium
GAGCAGTTCATCGCCGCGTTGCTTCCGGAGTTGCCGGACGGCGTCGCGTATATGATTGTCAGCGAGGCTGGAGCCTCCGTGTATTCCGCCAGCAAACTTGCCGCGGAGGAGTTTCCGCAGTTCGACGTATCCCTGCGCAGCGCGGTAAGCATAGCCCGCCGTATGCAGGATCCCTTGGCGGAGTTGGTGAAGATTGATCCAAAGGCCATCGGCGTGGGCCAGTATCAGCACGACCTGAAGGAAAGCCAATTGGAGGAAGCCCTGGGCGGCGTTGTGGAAGGCTGTGTCAACAGCGTGGGGGTGGAGATCAGTACCGCCTCGGCCCCATTGCTGTCCCATGTTGCCGGCATCGGTCCGGCGCTGGCGAAAAACATCGTGGCCTATCGGGAGGAATACGGCCTTACAAGCCGTGCGCAGTTAAAAAAGGTGCCAAAGCTTGGGGCTAAGGCATTCGAGCAGTGCGCCGGGTTCCTGCGGGTACGGGAAAGCAGGAACGTGTTGGACGCAACCGCCGTTCACCCGGAGAGCTACGATGCCGCCAAGGCGTTGCTGAACTCCCTGGGCTTCCAGCTGGAAGATGTGCGCCGGGGCAAGTTACAGGGTGTACAGCAACGGGTTGAAGAAAGAGGCATCAAGACCTTGGCCGTTGAGTTGAACATCGGTGAACCCACCCTGACGGATATTCTCCGGGAGTTGCAAAAGCCCGGCCGCGACCCCAGGGATGATCTGCCAAAACCTATGCTGCGAACCGATGTGCTGGACATCAAGGACCTGCAGCCCGGTATGGAACTTATGGGTACAGTTCGCAATGTGATTGACTTTGGCGCTTTCATTGATATCGGCGTTCATCAGGATGGTTTGGCACATATCAGCCGCATGAGCGACCGCTTTATCAAGCATCCCAGCGAAGTGGTGAAAGTGGGCGACGTGGTAAAGGTATGGGTTGTGGAGGTAGATATGAAGAAGATGCGCATCGCCCTGACAATGATTCCGCCCAGGATTTCAGGCGAAGGAGGCAAGTTATGAATAAGAAATGCAATGAAACAGCCCTCCTGATCGGTTGGGCGGGGAATATCTTTCCGGCGGTGAAAGTACTGCTGGAGGAAAAGGGAATGGACGTGATCCACATAAACGGCGATGCGCTGAATCATTTGGACACGCTTCATGCCGCGCCGTTTCAGGACGGGCGTATGATTAGATACGCCGTATATTCCGCTTTGCTTGATCGAGGTATGTTTCCCTCAAGAATAACGGATATGTCCGTGGAAGACTGGAAAGCCTGGAAACAGCGGGTGTACCAACGCCTGTTTGATGTCAACCGTTATCTGGTTCGTAAAATGCTTGGGATGTGGGGGAGCCGTTTTTTGATTGTCGGCTCCATTTCCGGCGTGATTCCGTCTAATGGCGAAGAAGTGAGCGGCGCGGCCAGCGCCTCCGCATTCATGATCATGAAAAGCATGGCGACGGAACTGGCCGCGAGCGGGCTTACGGCCAGCGCGATTGCCCTTGGCGTACTGCAGGAGGACGCGGGGGTTGTGACGTTGGGAAATACGGAAGCGGTTCGAAGGCATATTCCTGCCGGACGGCCGATCTCAGTACGTGAAGCTGCCCAGGGCATTGTCCGGCAGCTCATGGAGAACGATTGCCTTTGCAATGGAAACGTCAGCCTGATGGATTCGGGGTTCGCTTGCAGCTATATGCGTGATTGGTAGAATGGGGTGAAGTAATGAACGAGCACTTATCTGGAAAAGTTGCGCTGATCACCGGCGGGGCAGGGACTATTGGCGGCGCAACGGCCCGGGTATTGGCGCGGAACGGCGCCACAGTATATGTCAACGACGTCGATGAAAAGACGGGCGGGAAACTGGAGAGCGACATCATAAACAGCGGCGGGAAGGCCCGCTTCATCGTCGGAAACGTGACGAACGACGCGGATATGAAGGTATTTGTGCAGACGGCGCTGGAGGAGCGCGGAAAAATTGATATCCTGGTGAATAATGCGGGCTATAATGTTGGAACCGAAGCGCGCAAACCCGTGGGCGATTATCTTGAGGCGGATTGGAATCGCGTTATCGACATCTGCCTGGACGGCTTATATTCCTGCTGCAAATATACGCTGCCCCATATGGTTGAGCGCGGGGACGGATGCGTTGTGAACATCGCGTCTGTAGCGGGCTTTCGCGCACCTCTTCGAATGCAATCCCCATATGGGGCGGCGAAAGCGGCAATCTTGAATTTGACGCAGACGATGGCCATCGAATACGGCAGGATGGGGGTTCGCATCAACGCGGTGATCCCCGGGTCCATCATGAACCCGCAGATTCAAACGATTATTTACGGAACGAAAGCGCAGGCGGACAGCATGTGTTCCCACCTGCCAATCGGAATGCCGGGACATGGCGAGGATATCGCGAATGCCGTTTGGTTTCTCGTTTCGCCCGAAGCGAGGTATATCACAGGCAGTTTTCTCAATGTGGACGGCGGCTGGACGAGCGGATACGCTTTGCCATAGACCGCGGGTATATCGCTGTTCGCGAAAAAGCAGCCTGGTTGACAGAATCCGCGCGGTGTGTATAATAGAGCTACCAAGGACATGGCTTCGATGTTCCTGGCAGAATAGAGGCGCGGTTGTTATCAGTACCTCATGGGAGCCGTCAGCAGGCGTTGAGCGTGGGCGAAAGGAATAGCCGCCGAAACAGAAGGCGCTGTTGAATGCCTTTTGTTGGGCAGTGGGAGAAGATCCCGCTGACTGTCACGGTCACCGTGGGGCGCTATTCGACTGGATCTGCGGATTAAAGCGGTGAAAGCGGCCTCGCTTTCGCCGATTTTTTATCCTGTCCCGTTTGACGGCTCTTCGGGGCGCCCCGGCATCCAACCCGTATATGGAGAAGGAGGAAATCATTATGAAAAAACTGTTTGCGTTCACTCTTGCGGCCTTGTTGCTTACCGGTGCCGCCTTGGCGGAGGGCACCTTCCGCGTAGGCATGGAATGCGACTATGCCCCCTTTAACTGGACTCAAGCGGAACCCGGCGATTTTACCGTCCCCATCGAGGGCGGAGCCGGCCATGCGGACGGATACGACGTCCAGATCGCCCGGAAGATCGCCGAAGGACTCGGTTTGGAACTGGTCATCGTTAAAACCGAGTGGGACGGGCTGCCCATGAGCGTTACCAGCGGCATGATCGACGCCATCATCGCGGGCATGAGCCCCACGGAGAAGCGCAAGGTAACGCTGGACTTTTCGGACGATTATTACACCAGCGACCTGGTGGTGGTGGTCCGCAAGGACGGCCCCTACGCTTCCGCCAAAGCCTTGGCGGATCTGAGCGGCGCCACCATCACCGGGCAGTTGAACACCTTCCATTATTCGGTGATTGACCAGATTCCCAACGTAACAATCGGTACCGCTATGGAAACCTTCCCGGCTATGATTGTGGCCCTGCAAAGCGGCAGGATTGACGGCTATGTGGCGGAGCGGCCCGGCGCGGAGGCGAACACCATGGCCAACGCTGACCTAACGTATGTGCTTTTTGAAGAAGGACAGGGATTTGAAGCCTCCAAGGACGATGTGTCCATCGCGGTAGGCCTTAAACAGGAGAGCCCGCTTATCGCTGATATCAACAAAATTTTGGCGGGTAT
>WRHG01000212.1 GCA_009783365.1 Clostridia bacterium
GGATACACTGTCCTGCGGGCACGGGCCAAAGGCTTCAAAGACCTTGTGACGGTGGTCGGCAATCTGGCGGCTGTCAATGTCGGGTCGGTGCTCACGATGCTGGGAGAGTGGAAGATCGACCGGAAGTACGGACGACAGTTTGTGGCCGCACAGTGGAAGGAGTCGCTTCCCGCCTCCATCCTGGGTATCGAGAAATACCTCGGCTCTGGCATGGTCAAGGGCGTGGGTCCCAAATTTGCCCGGCGCATCGTGGAGAAGTTCGGTGCCGAGACGCTGGCCGTTATCGAGGACGCCCCGGACCGGCTGATAGAGGTCAACGGTATCGGCGGCAAGCGTGTTGCCATGATCAAAAAGGCGTGGGCAGATCAAAAAGAAATCAAAAACATCATGTTCTTTTTGACGGAACACAGCGTCAGCACCTGTAACTGGTAAACTAAAACCGGCCAGTTATGGCGGATAAAAACCTGCCACTTTCAATACGTCTCTGTTATGCTTAAGAGAGAACGCATAACAGGAGGCGAGAAAGTGAAGGGAATCACAGTGTACGAGGAAATACACAAGTTAAAGAACAGGGGGTACAGCAAGCGCCGAGCGGCGCGGGAACTGGACGTAAGCCGGGACACAGTGGACAAGTACTGGGAGATGAGCGAAGACGAATACGCAGTGTGCCTGATTGAGAGCAAGAGGCGCACGAAACTGCTGGATCCATACCGGGAGTACATAGAAGGGCAGCTCAGGCAGTATACGGAGATCACCGGAGGGATCATTCACGATCATTTGCTGGAAGGATACCCGGAGATGGGCGTGTCGGCGCGGACGGTACGGGAGTATGTGGCGATGCTGCGGGAGGAGCTTGGCCTGCCCCGGATGGTGAAGATACGGCAATACAGCGAAGTGGCGGAGCTGCCGTTTGGGTTTCAGGCGCAGGTGGACATGGGAGAGAAGGCCATGCGCGACTTTTACGGCAAGGTCGTGAAAGTATATATCTTTGCGATGGTCCTCAGCCACTCGCGGAAGAAGTTTGTATACTTCCAGGATCACCGGTTCAACGCGCATGAGTTTGTCTTTGCCCACGATCTGGCGTTTCGGTACTTTGGCGGGCGGACAACGGAGATCGCCTATGACCAGGACCGGGTGATGGCGGTGAGCGAGAATGCCGGCGACCTGATTCTGACGGAAGAGTTTTCAGCATACAGCCGGTATGCGGGATTCTCGATACGCCTGTGCCGGGTTCATGACCCTGAGAGCAAAGGGAAAATAGAGGCGGTCATCAAGTATGTGAAGAACAATTTTCTGTCCTGCCGGGAATATCCCGGGATAGCGAGGCTGAACAGCGATGGCCTGGCCTGGCTGGAGCGGACAGCCAACGAGAAGAAGCACGAGACGACGAAAATGGTGCCCAACAGGGTGTTTTTAGAGGAGATCAAACACCTCAAGCCTGTCCCGACAGTATCGGAACCCATCCTCCCCAAAACGGCAATCATTCGTCCGACCAATGTAGTTCATTACCGGCAAAACCGGTATGCCGTACCCAAAGGGACTTACTTCCCCGGCCGGAAAGCGCATATTGAGGCGGACGAAGAAAAAGGAACCGTATCATTCTACGATTCCGAGAGCGGAGAGCTTTTGGCGTCTCATACCATCTATTACGGCGTGGGAAAGGGCGTAGGGCTGCCAAGGAATGCCGAACGGTTCAGGGAGACGAAATACCAAGCTCTGAAAATCAAGGTCCTGCAATGGTTTGAAGGTACTCCGCACGCCTCTGTGTACATAGAACGCCTAGTGGAGAAATACCCCCGCTATATCCGCGATCAACTCTCCATTATCCGCCGTGCCCAGGAACTCTACACAAAACAGGAAGTGGAGCGCGCGATTGTCTATTGCACTGGGCGTGAACTCTACAGCGCAAATGACCTTCGTGACGCGCTGGAATACTTCCGGCGTGAAGAACCCCTGACCGCCGCCGGCATCATCAAGCTCCCCGTCAAATACAGCGCCGTCCGCGCGGAAGTCCGTCCTCTCAGCGCCTATACGTCCATGCTGAGGGGAGGTGTTCCCACATGAACCCGGAGATCATCTCGCTGGCAAAGCAATTCCACTTTGGCGTCATTTCACAGAACAAGTTCACCATCCCGGAGGGTCTTGATGGCGAAGCGTTCATACTCGAGCTGTTCCGCGCCGAAGCGAAGTCCCGTGAAGAGCGCGCCGCCGCGGACCGGTTAAGACAGGCAAAGTTCCCATCCTTCAAGTGCTTCGAGGAATTCGACACAAACTTCCAGAAGGGCGTGTCAGCCAAGGAACTTGAGATCCTCGCCAAGCTCGAATGGCTTGACGCCCTGTACAATCTCATCCTGATCGGGCCGCCGGGGACCGGCAAGACCCATATCGCGCTGGCCATCGGCAACAAGGCTGTCCGGGAAGGCTATAAGGTTGCTTTCTCTACAATGGATAACCTCGTTCACGTTCTCAAAACCCAGGAAATCTCCGTAAAGTCTCAAAACCGCCTGCGCTGGTTCAAAAAATGTGAGCTGCTCATCGTCGATGAATTCGGCTATCTCCCCGTCTCACGCACCGAGGCCAACTTCTTTTTCTCCCTGATTTCCGAACTCTATGAAAAAGCTTCCATCGTCATTACCTCTAACAAGGGCTTTGACGGTTGGGCGGAAATCCTCGGAGACGGTATCCTTGCCACCGCCCTCCTCGACAGGCTTACCCATCGCTGCCAGATCCTCAACTTAACCGGTAACGGCTGGCGTGTCGCCCACCGCAAGCAAATCTTTGACAGAGAAGCGGGGACGGTCTGATGGGGATTTCGTCATGCCAAGTGAAGCAGAGATGGAACAACGATCACTATACACAGGTAAAGGTTTCAGTGCCAAAGGAAATCGCGGCGTCATTCAAGGCTCATTGTTCAGCGGCGGGCGTTTCCATGGCAAGCGAAATCGCCCGCTTCATGAGCGGGCAAAGCGGCCCCGGCCACGCCCCCAAACCATCCGCCGACACTCTGATAACAAGGCAGCAGCGCCGCCGTGCCCTCAACAAAGTGATGGCTCTCCTCGAAGCAATCATGGACGCCGAGCAGTCTTATGCGGATAACATCCCCGCCAACCTGCAAAGCTCCAGCCCACATGACGCCGCGGAACAAACAGTTTCCGTTTTGGACGAAGCTATCAATATCCTCAGCGAGGCTTACTGATCATGGCATACTGGTACCATGGATTCAAGGTTGGAAT
Organism: Clostridia bacterium; assembly: GCA_009783365.1. The sequence continues at coordinate 3,234 of WRHG01000212.1, forward strand.
TGCGAGAAGCCCTCCTGAATGCGGGTGCGTTTTATGCCGCAAAAGCGTATTTATTATGAGTTTGTGGTGTGATAGCCTGGTCCGGGCGTAAGCCGTTACCCCGAACCAGTCCGCAGACTGGTGAGCGGGTGGCGGCTTGCGTCCGGCTTAGGGAATCGCGCCGCAGAGGCTCGTTGTAAATTTGACTGTGGAATAAATCCACCCGCACTCCTACCACCAGCGGGTGGCAGGAAATTATTCGCCGTAACTGGCAGGTTCCTACTTGACGGTAACAACAGCAGTTTTTCATCTTGCGCGGGCAATAATTTATACATGTTCGGAGTTCTCCTTTTTTGTTGTCATGCGCCGTCAACATCCCATCTTCAC
>WRHG01000213.1 GCA_009783365.1 Clostridia bacterium
ACCCCACATCATGGCGATTCCGTTGAGCGTATCGTTCTCCGTTGCGAACGGAACGGGGGCTCTGGGGCCGTTCCAGTCAAAGGAGGATGCCATCAGGGCTTCTGTGAAATCTGCATTTGGCAGCCAGTCCGTCCAATTGCGCTGCCCCTGGAAGCCGCCAGCCAACGCGTTTTTGCCCAAGGATTCTTCATGCCAGCCCATTTCCGCCAGTTTGGGGTTGCCAAAAAGAATGTCCCGGATCACGATGGTCATCTTTGTTACATATTCAAAATCCTGCTCCGGAGGCACTACTTTCGACCTGCGGATGATCTCCGGAAGCTCCTTGCCCGCGTTTACGTCAAAGCCTTCTTTGCAGTTTTTTTGGACCCAACGGATGGCCTGCTCATATTCTTGAGCATCAAATATGTTGAGGGTGATTCGGCGGAGAATCTCCGTCATATCCACCCACTCGGCGCGTATGCCAAAGTATTTTTGAAAGATCTGCGGGTCGCAGAAAGAACCCATAATGCCCATGGATACGCCGCCGATATTTACGTAAGCCTTGTTGCGCATCCATCCGACGGCAACGGCACATTTTGCAAAACGAAGTATCTTTTCTTCCACATCTTTTGGGATGGAGGAATCCCCTTGGTCCTGCACATCATGGCCATAGATGGAGAAAGCGGGCAGGCCCTTCTGCCCATAAGCCGCCAGTACAGCCGCCAGGTATACCGCACCGGGCCGCTCCGTACCGTTAAAACCCCATACCGCCTTGATGGTTAAGGGATTCATATCCATGGTCTCCATGCCGTAACACCAGCAAGGCGTTACTGACAGCGTAGCCGTTACGTTTTCCCCGGCGAAAAAAGTTTCGCACTTCGCCGCTTCCGCGCCGCCTCCGATGGTGCTGGGTGCGATGACGGCCTGCACAGGGGTTCCGTCCGGGTAACGCAGGGTTTCAATCAGTGTCTTGGCGGCTTGTGCCATGGTCATGGTCTGCTTCTCCAGCGATTCCCGGATGCCGCCCCAGCGGCCGTCAATGGTAGGCCGGATCCCAATCTTAGGATACATCATATCTGGTTCCTCCTTGATGGATTGTAGACGCCCGAAATTCCCGACGGGCGTAAGGGGTAGGGCTTTATAACCCCATATCAATGATCCTTCGCAAATTATAGCATAAATTAGGGCATGATGGAATATTTGAAAATATTTGCGAAAGAGGTTCCATTGACGGAAGCATCGTGTTGTGATAATGTATAGTATATTATTAAGTACAAATTGAGCGGAATGTGAGTAGAGGGATTTGCATGCAGGATATGGTATTGGAGGCGCCGGAGGTTCTCGTACGAATGGAGGGTATTGAGAAGTCCTTTCCCGGCGTGCATGCGCTGGCGGATGTATGTTTTGAACTGTACGCCGGCGAGGTGCATGCCCTCGTTGGGGAGAACGGCGCAGGAAAATCAACGCTCATGAAGGTGCTGACAGGCATGTATCCAAAGGATGCCGGTGTCATACACATCATGGGCGCCCAGACGGAGATTCGGGATGCGCGCGAGGCGCAGGCGCAGGGCATCAGCATCATTCATCAAGAGCTGAATCTCATGCGCCATCTGACAGTAGCAGAAAATATCTTCATCGGCCGTGAGCCAATGCGCGGCATGATCATCGATAAAAAAAGACAAAATCAGATCACGGCTGAACTGCTGAAGCGACTGCATATCGACATTGCGCCGATGACGGTGGTGGGCACGCTGACCGTCGCCAAACAGCAAATGGTGGAGATCGCAAAGGCGCTCTCATTCGGGAATACGCGTATTCTGATCATGGATGAACCTTCCGCAGCGCTTACAGAGGCTGAGATCGAGGATTTGTTTCTCTTCATCCGCGAGCTCAAGGCGCGGGGCGTTGGCATCGTCTACATTTCACACCGCATGGGCGAACTCAAGCAGATATCCGATCGCATCACCGTTATGCGGGATGGCCGGTATGTGAATACTGTCAGCACCGCTGAGACCACTCTGGATGAAATCATCCGCATGATGGTGGGCCGCGTGATCTATGAACCTCCGAAGGAGAAGAGCACTGTGCCGCCCGACGCACCCGTTGCGCTGGAGGTTAGAGGCCTGCGCTCAAGGGAAGTCAAGGATGTTTCTTTTTGTGTGCGCAAGGGTGAAATTCTGGGCTTTGCCGGATTGATGGGGGCGGGTCGTACCGAAGCCGCCCGTCTGGTCTGCGGGGCGGACAGGCGAGAAGCAGGGGAGATTTGGGTAAACGGCAGGAGGGAGGACATCAAGTCTCCCAGCGACGCCGTAAAGGCAGGCATCGGTTACCTCTCCGAGGATCGCAAGCAGTTCGGCCTGTGCCTGGCTCTCTCAGTGGCCAACAATGTGGCCTTGGCCAGTCTGGACCGTTTTTCCGGGAAACTGACGGTGGATGACCGGAACGTCCGGCAGACCGCTCACGATTTCCGCAAGCGGATCAACATAAAAACGCCAACGGTTGACAGCCTGGTGATGAGCCTTTCCGGCGGAAATCAGCAGAAGACGGTGTTGGCTAAGTGGCTGGTGCGAAATTGCGATGTCCTGATTTTTGATGAGCCGACCCGTGGAATCGATGTGGGCGCCAAGAGCGAAATCTACAAGCTGATGAATCAGCTTGCCGCAGAGGGCAAGGCCATTATCATGATCTCTTCGGAACTGCCGGAGCTGCTTCGCATGAGCGACCGCATCGTCGTAATGTGCGAGGGAAACAAGACCGGCGAGCTGGACATTGAAGGCGTGACGCAGGAGCGCGTTATGGAGTTGGCGACTCCGCGCAGATAGCTACGCCTCTGTTATTTTATCGCTAGGAGGAATATCATGGAGAGTGGGAATAATAAGGTCGAGCGGAAGGTCTTTTCCATGCAGAAGCTGCTAGCGCCTGCGGCGCTGGTGATTCTGTACGCCTTTTTCTCCATCTTTGGCAACAAATTCTTTACCGTGGACAAGCTAAAGAGCATTTTGGAGTCTTCCTACTACATTGGCTTCATGGCCTTCGGCGTAACCTTTGTGATTATAACAGGAGGCATTGACTTAAGCATCGGTACGGTGATGATGTGTTCCGCCATCATCGGAGGCGTGGCCTTCAAAATGTGGGGATGGCCCCTGCAATTGGCACTGTTCCTGGTACCGCTCACGGGTTTGATGTTCGGCGCCGCCAACGGCTTTATGATCACCAAGCTGGGGCTGCCGCCCTTTATCGCCACATTGGGTACGATGATGGTCTCCAGGGGGTTCGGCTCCATTGTTTCAAGAGTGCAGACGCAAAATTATCCGGCCATCGGTTCGGCGGATGAGTGGTTCAAGAACGTGTTTTTGCGCTATCAAAACTTTCCTGTGGGCGCGATATACCTGATTGTTTTTTTCCTGATCGCCGCCTTTGTGCTCAATATGACGCGCTTTGGCCGCTACGTCTTCGCGGTTGGGTCCAACGAGGAGGCGACCCGGCTTTCAGGGGTTAAAGTCAGCAGCTGGAAGATCGGTGCGTACGCGCTCTGCGGTCTGTTTGCCGGATTTTCAGGCATCTTTTACGCTGCCACCTATACCACCTGTACCCCCGGTACCGGCAATGGC
>WRHG01000214.1 GCA_009783365.1 Clostridia bacterium
AAAACGGCCAATGTGGTATTGGCTAATGCTTTTGGCGTGCCCGCCATCGCAGTGGATACCCATGTGTTCCGGGTGAGCAACCGCCTGGGCCTGGCCCGCGGAAAAACCGTTGTGCAGACGGAGGAACAGCTGAAAAAAGCGATTCCCCGGGCGGATTGGATCTTCGCCCATCACTGGCTGATCTATCATGGGCGCAGGGTGTGCCATGCCCGGTCCCCGGAATGCGGCGTCTGCACCCTGAACTCCCTATGCCGCTACGTTCACCGGGAGGCGGCCCCAGCCCACAAGGAGGGATGAACGCATGCCATCCTTTGTGGACCGGGTGAAGATCAGCGCCAAAGCCGGCAACGGCGGCAACGGCTGTGTGTCTTTCCATCGGGAAAAGTATGTGCCCAGCGGGGGCCCGGATGGCGGCGACGGCGGCAGAGGCGGCGACGTAGTGGCTGTGGCGGACTCCAACCTGCATACTTTGCTGGACTTTCGTTTTCACGCCAAGTATTTCGCGGAGAACGGGGCGGAGGGCGGCAACCATAAACGCCATGGCGGGAAAGGGCAGGATAAGGTCCTGAAAGTACCGGTGGGTACCGTCTTCCTCCGGGAGACGGATAGCGCCGTGGTGGCGGACATGAGCCGGGACGGAATGCGGAAAACACTGCTTCGGGGCGGCCAGGGAGGCTATGGCAACGCGCGCTTTGCCACACCCACCCGGCAGGCGCCTAATTTTGCGAAGCCCGGCATGAAAACAGAGCCTCAAACCCTATGGATGGAGTTGAAAACCATTGCGGACGCGGGGCTGGTTGGTTTTCCCAACGTGGGGAAAAGCACCCTCCTGGCCGCCCTTACCGCCGCCCGGCCCAAAATTGCCGATTATCCCTTCACCACCCTGCAGCCCAACCTGGGCATTGTCCAATGGAAGGGCGTTGTTTTTACGCTGGCGGACATCCCCGGCCTGGTGGAGGGCGCCAGCGAGGGCGCTGGCCTGGGGAGCCGCTTCCTCCGGCATGTGGAACGTACCCGGTTGTTGTTTCATGTTGTGGATGCGTCCGGAAGCGAGGGGCGGGATCCTCTGGAGGATTTTCACGTAATCCGAGAAGAGCTTCGCAAATACGGGGAGACGGCCAATACGCCCCAGCTTGTGGTGTTGAACAAGTGTGATTTGGTTCAGGAACCCGCCTGTATTCAACGGCTCAAGACTGCATTCGAACAGATGGGCCTTCATGCCTTCCCCGTCAGCGCGGCGATGCGCACCGGCTTCGAACCACTTATGGATCAGGCGGTGCGGCTGATGGCGGAGCTTCCTCCGGTTCGCGTTTTTAACGAAGCGGAAGCGGCGGACTCCGCTCCGGCCCGGGGGTATACCGTAAGACGGGATGGAAGCGCTTACGCGGTAGACGGCCCGGCCATGCAGTGGCTGATTGACAGCGTGAATTTTGAGGACGAGGAAAGCCTTAACTGGTTCCACCGAACCTTGCGGAATCAAGGTATCATTGCCGCGCTGCGCGCCAAAGGCGCGGGTGAAGGCGATACCGTCCGTATTGGCGGCATGGAGTTTGATTTTGTGGAGTGAGGCGGTGGCTGGAATGGACTGTGGCCTGGACGCCGTTTTGGAAGCCCTAAAAGCCATGCGCGCGCCCTTTCTTCCCTATGAAGCGGATATCCACAAGGCGGTGGAGGAGCGCTTGGGGGCGGCGGCTCTTTCCTATTCCCACGAGGCGGTGATCGGCAAGGGCTGCCGTATCGATTACCTGGTGGGGAGCGTCGGCATCGAGGTTAAAAAGGGCAAACCGCTGGCTCGTGTCCTTCATCGGCAGTTGCAGCGCTATGCGTCCTGTGAATCGGTTTCCGCCCTGGTTTTGGTTACCCAGCGCCATGTGAGGCTGCCCGGAGCTATCGGCGGTAAACCTGTTGAGATCCTGGTACTGCCACAACTGTGGGGGGTGGCATTGCCGTGAGTGAGGGCTGCCGCCGCCAAGCCCAGCTTCCGCCCTATCTGGCAATGGAAGGAGCCGCAGTGGGGGAGCAAGGCATTCATACCTTTGGGGTTCTGTCCTTCAACGCCAAAAGAAGGTGTTGGGTGATTAAAGCCGAACCCTGCGTGACGGAGCTGTGCAAACGCCTTTTTCCCGGCACCCAGACCGATCGCCGCGGGGAGGCGCGCTTCACTGCCCACCGGCGTATTGTGGGGGATTTACACTGGTTGATGCTCCGTTATCCGCTTCAAGTGAAAGAACGGGATATGGAGCGCTGGCAGGAGGCTCTGGAGGGCGCGCGGGAGTACGTGCTGAGGCGGGAAGACGCCCTGCGGGCGCCACGTCGGGTTGCGGCGGCGCCCCACATGTTTGTGGGTAAGCTGGCGGCTTTTCAGGAGGAGGGGCTGGCCTTTTTGTTGCGCACGGACCGCTGCCTCCTGGCGGATGAAATGGGCCTCGGCAAGACGGTGCAAGCCCTGGCGATGCTGTCGCACACCCAAGGATATCCGGTGATTGTGGTAGCCCCTGCCCACTTAATGCGCAACTGGGAAAGCGAAATCGCCCGCTTTTTGCGAAAGCCGGACGGAGGCTGCCTGGCCGTTCATGTGGTGAAGGGACTGAAGCCTTATGAACTGCCCATGGCGGATATATACCTCATGCACTATCTGCTGTTGAGGGGATGGAAGGAAGCCCTGCCGGGGTTTGGCTTCGAAACGGTGTTTTTTGACGAGATCCAGGAGCTACGCCATAGCGGTACGGAAAAGTATTCCGCCGCCAGCCTGCTGGCGGAAAGCGCCGGGCGAATCGTAGGTTTGAGCGGCACCCCTATCTACAACAGGGGCGGGGAGATCTGGAATGTGGTGAATATTTTGGATTTCCATTTTCTTGGGGATTATGACAGCTTTACCCGGGAGTGGTGTTATGGGTACGGGAACCAAATTGTAGCCAAGCCGGAGTTGCTGGGCGAGCATTTGCGCAGGGAAGGCCTGATGCTCAGGCGGGTCAAGCAGGATGTGCTCGGCGATTTGCCGCCGAAGCGGCGGCTTGTGATGACCATCGACAGTGACGACGCAGTTTACAAGCGGTGTATGAAGCCCATGATGGAAAAACTCCAGCGGCTCAAGCGCGACACGGAGATGACCGCCTCCTCCCGGGCTCTTGTGGAAATGGAGGTGGAGCAGGGAGAGCGGCAGGCCACAGGCGTCGCCAAGGCTCCATATGTGGCGCAGTTTGTACGTGCGTTGCTGGAAGCGGGGGAAAAGGTACTGCTTTTCGCTCACCACCACCTGGTGATGGATCTGTATAGGAAGGAACTTCATGGCTTTGCGCCGGCGTTTGTTACCGGGCGAGAAACCACCGCGCAGAAGGAGCGCTCCATCGATCGCTTCCTGTCCGGCCGCACCGACCTGTGCTGTATTTCTCTCAGGGCTGCCGCGGGGTTGAATTTACAGCGGGCCAGCTGCGTGGTGTTTGGCGAGCTGGACTGGTCGCCCGCCGTGCACAGCCAGGCGGAGGACCGGGCTCACCGGATGGGGCAGCGGGATTCCATCCTGTGTTATTACCTGGTGTCAAGGGGCGGCAGCGACCAAGACATGCAGGATG
>WRHG01000215.1 GCA_009783365.1 Clostridia bacterium
AACATCAAAATCTCCTCCGCCACGCCGGGAAACACGGCGACCGCCATATTTGTCGATACCAAGCCGCCGGAAACGGCGCAGACCCCGCATCAGTCCGCAAGCCGCATCTTAAACGGCGTTGTAAACAACGACAGGCTCATCCTGGGCGATGATTCGGATGCTGAATGCGCCGGCAGGTGTTTCGACTATGCGTCCCGGCATGAGATGGACGCGTATTTTCTTCAAGTCGCGCGCACGCGCCGGGAAGGGAAACTCGCGTTTTAGCCCTGCGCTCACCCGGGGCGGTAAGGACAGCAGGCCGGATTCACCGGCGGCGAATCAATGACAGGCCCGCAAACCTGAAAGGAAAGGGTGAAGTGATCATGGAAACCAGCTACCATATGCCAAAGGAAAAAATGACGGGTTTCACGCGCAACATGGCCATGAACACACAGGAGGGCCTCTACCTGTATGGCGTCGCCGATCCGGGCATACAAAGGCTGCTGCCGCCCCCGCTGGAACTGTCGGACCCTAACTTTCCCTTGTTCTATCTATACGCCGTCAATATCCGAGAACCAACATTTGCTCCATGGTATCTGGAGGGCGGCGTCGGCGTGCTGGCCAAGTACGGAGAAAAAACCGGCATCTATTTTTTCAGCCTGCAGTTGAGCGGGCCGGGCGCCGAGGCAACCGCGATGGTAAGCCGTGAAAAGTTCGGATTGCCTAAAAAGCTATGCGAACGGATCCTGGTGGAGCGGAACGATGCGTATGGGCACTGCTATATCGAAAGGGGCGGCGTCCGGTTGGCGGATGTGGAGCTGGAAATGGGGCGCTACAATGTACCGGCTTTCCACGCGGAAGGCGAAAAATGCCAGGGTGCGGCGGGGGGGATTGTGTCGGAAGGCGGATGCCTCCTGCACAGATACCGCCTCGATGACAACGCCGTTAAAGACATGGAACTCGTGTATTACAACAGTCCCACCCGCTGCTACACATGGGAGCCGGCCTCCGCGACGGTGCGGCTGTCGTCTTCCGTTAATGACCCCTGGGGCGAAATTCCCTTGATCTCTGTGCTTGGTGCGGCCTGGTGTAAATGTGACAACGCCATTCGCGGGACATCCGTTATTTACCGCTATCCCCAGGATGCTGCCGAGGACGCGATGCAGTATCTCTTCGCCGGCCGATATGACCGGAGCCTGCTTTGCGGCGGGCATCAACGATATGAAACTACATGAAAGGGGTATAGCGAAATGAACAAAAAAACGGAGTACAACCGAGCGTACTTCCGCGGAAAAACCGCCGTGGTAACGGGGGCGGCGTCCGGCATTGGGCTCGCGCTGGCGGAGGAGCTCCTCCAAAGCAACGCCGCCAAGATCATGTTGGCGGACATCCATCAGGAGCGTCTGGACGAGCATGTGAAGAGGCTCCAGGAACAATATGGTGATTGTGTGAAGGGCATGCTATGCAACGTCACGCTGGAAGAAGAGGTGCAAAGCCTGATCAGCCGGTCGGCGGATTTTTTTGACGGTAAGTTGGATCTGCTGTTCAATAACGCGGGCGCCCTTTTTTCGGGATGGTTCGACGAAGTGACCAATGAGAAATGGAAAGACGCGTTCGATCTGAATTTTTACGGCGCTTTGTACGGTATGCGCGCCGTGCTGCCCATCATGAAAAAACAGGGGGGCGGCCAGATCATCAATGTCATCTCGGGCACCGCGTTTACGCCAATGGCGCAATGGTCGCCCTATGCCACCACAAAAGCCGCGCTTAACGCCTTGACGGTTGCCGTACGCGCCGAGTACTGGGACGACGGCATCAAAATCTCCGCCGCGACGCCGGGGACAACGGCGACCAACATATTCGGCGACAATAAGCCCGCGGGAGGCAGCATGCAAACCCCGCATCAGTCTGCGAGCCGCATCCTGCGCGGCGTCGTGAACAACGACAGAATCATCTACGGGGACGACCCGGATCGTAAGGGCGCTAAAAATTGTTTTGCCTATCACGCCCAAAAAGGAAAGGACGCTTATCTGCTCCGCGTCGCCCGCGAGCGCCGAAAGGGCGTTAATGCCATTTAATACTGCTCACCGGCAAGCTGTTCCGCGAGGCGCTGCCGGTGATCGGGCCGGTATGCGCCGGAACGATGCCGGGATAGGCGCCTGAAGAATATTCACTAACCAATCAAGCGATTGATCGCTAATAAAGAAAGGCAGTGATTGAAATTGCATAAGGCTGGATTGCCCTATGTGGACAACGCCAAAGCGGTGCTTCTAACGGTGGCGATTAACGTGGGGGTCGTTTTTTTGTTTCACTGGCCGGGCGGGATCACCCTACGGGGGGTTCTGCTGGATTCGGTTCTTTGTGCGGGCATAACGGTATTGATAGATCTGTGGATGGTACATACCCGCCTGCGAAAAATGAGGACCGGCGGGCAAATGCCTCCGCATGTGCCTGTGAGCCGCCTCATGCAGCGGCTGCCGAAAAATCCCGTCGCTTTGGGCGTGATCTATGCCGCCGTATTCGGCGTGCTGACGGCGGGCGTCAACGGGGCTGTCCTTTGGTTTTTCGGTATGAAAACCATGGCATTCGCGCCGTGGATGGTTTATAAGCTCGTGTACGCCGTGCTGCTGAGCGCTAAAATCACCGAATACTGCATTTTCCGCTACGTTCAGCCGGATTGGGCAATGGAAACGCCCGGGGGCGCGGAACCGCAAAAAGCCGTCAAACCCGTCAAGGATCCCCTGCCAAAGGTGAGCGTATTCAAAGCGATGTACGGCAGCGTCACCGGGAACATCGCAACGAATATGATCATCGGCCTCGCTTTGGGCGGCATCACCATCGCCCCGGGCGGGTCCGTCGTCATATCCCCCACCACCGTGGAGGGAATACCCATCACCGGGCTGATCTTCGGGCTCATCATTGGAACTCTGGTAACAAGCGGCGTTGTGAAGGAAGTAAACGGCGCCATCCTTGCAGCCGCCACCGGCCCGGGCCGGGAGCTGCCGGAAATGCCCGTTGCGGACAAACGGTTCTCCTGGATGCCCAGGAGAAAAGGCATGCTTACCGCGCTGATCTGTGTTTGCATGATGATTTTATCCGCCGTGGCGCTGTGGTCCTTGATGACGCTCTTTGGCATATCAGTCATGAATGTCTATCAATATGCCATCTTCATCACCGCCTACGCCAGCGTCGTCAGCAAGCCGCTTTCGTATGTGCTGGTGCGGCGTTGTACGCAACCGGATTATATCCGATATGTACAAAAGAAAAAAGGGAACGAATCGCTGCGCGGAGGTTCCGAACTGTGACGAACCCAAGATTTGAAGGGGTGCCGCGGGCGTTTTGTTTTTTTGCTTTGTGAGCCGGCGGCCATTGTCCGCGCTTTCATGAATAAGCACGCTTCATGCGTTGCGATTGCTTCATGCGCGTTCTCAAACACCGCTTGTTTTTCGCGCTCATTGTATGGGCGCGCTTTTTCTTGAAACAATGAATCCGAACTGGAATCATAAAGTCATGTATTTTGGTGTTACAAACAATCTGGAACGCAGATTGTTTGAGCGTAAAAATAAACTTGCCGGCGGTGTTATAAGCTGA
>WRHG01000216.1 GCA_009783365.1 Clostridia bacterium
CATATCAGGTTTTCGCCTTCGCAGGATGAATTCGAGTTCAGCGAGGAATTGTTCGGAGGCTCTGTCCCGAAGAACTATGTTCCGGCAGTTGAAAAAGGCTTGCGCGAGTCCATGGAAAAAGGCCCTCTGGCAGGTTATAAAGTAGTAAACATAAAAGCGGTTCTCTACGACGGTTCATATCATGACGTGGATTCGAGCGAAATAGCGTTCAAGATAGCGGCCGCGCTCGCCTTCAAAAAAGGCATCGTCGAAGCAAAACCCTGTCTTCTTGAACCGATCCTGCACGTTGAAGTCTTTGTGCCGGATGAGTATATGGGAGACGTAATGGGCGATATGAACAAGAGAAGAGGGAAAATTCTCGGTATGGAACCGCAGTCGTCGGGCGGGCAGAAGCTGATGGCGGACCAGGTGGATAAAATCCGCCTCTTCCGGGAACTGGGCTTTCAGGGGGAAATCGAGGTGGACGGCGGCATTACGATGGAAAACGCGCCGTTGCTGGCCCGGGCGGGAGCGGACACCCTGGTGATGGGCACATCCTTCTTTCGGGCGGCGGACCCGCAAGAGGTGGTTGATGCGGTACACAACCTGCTGTAGCATAGTATAATGCTGCCGTGAAAGACGCGCGGAACGGTGCGCCCATGGCGCGGAAGGGAGAATTCATGGAAAATCCTACCTTTGAAATTTGGATGGAAAACGGCGATACAATGCGCGGGGAACTATACCCGGAGACGGCGCCGCAATCGGTTGGAAGCTTTATCGCCCTGGCCAACAGCGGCTTTTACGATGGATTGATCTTTCACCGATGCATTCCGGGGTTTATGATTCAAGGAGGCTGTCCCAAGGGCAACGGCACCGGCGGGCCGGGATACTGCCTGAAGGGGGAGTTTTCCGCCAACGGGGTGGAGAACCCCGTCAAGCACACCTATGGCGTGCTGAGTATGGCCCGCAGCGCGATGAACGACTCCGCCGGCTCTCAATTCTTCATCATGGTCGGCGACAGCCCCCACCTGGATGGCTCCTACGCGGCCTTTGGCAAGGTCTTGGAAGGAATGGACGCGGCGGACGCCATCGTGACCCGGAAGAGGGACCCAAAAGACAGGCCCCTTGAAGATCAGGCAATAAAGAGCATCCGTGTGGAGACGAACGGGCAGGTCTATCCGTTTGCGGAGATAAGGACAAAACAGTAAGGAATCAGCCATGGAAGAGGATCGCGCGTTACGCGTTTTAGAATTCATTAAGATACGGGAACGTTTGGCTTGCCATGCCGTCACCGTGATGGGCGCGGAGAGGTGCCGGGCTTTACGCCCCTATACGGAATATGCCCAGGTGAGCCGCGCCCTGGATGAAACCGAGGAAGCCGTGGTGATGCTCAGTTTTCTGGGTGGGAGCCCGCTGGCAGCGTTCGGCGACGTACGGGAGCAGATCACCTTGGCTCAAAAGGGCGCCGCCCTGAGCCCCCGCGCGCTGCTGGAGATCGCCGGATGCCTCCGGGCGGCCAGGACAGCCCGCTCCGCCCTGGTAAAAGATCGTGAGGATACGCCTATCCTCACGGGTTTGGCCAGCCGTCTTATCACGCTGCCGGGCGTTGAGCAGGAGATCACCAATGCCATCGTCAGCGAGGAGGAGGTTGCGGACAGGGCCTCCGCGGTACTGTACCAGCTCCGCAGGCAGATTCGGGGAGCAAACGACAGAATGCGTGACAAGCTGAACAGCATGGTCCGCAGCGCCGCCTTTTCCAAGTATTTGCAGGATGCCATCATCACCCTCCGGGGCGACCGGTTTTGCGTCCCCGTAAAGCAGGAGTGCCGTGCGAATGTGCCCGGCCTGGTGCACGATCAAAGCGCAAGCGGTGCAACGCTCTTTATTGAGCCCATGGCCGTGGTGGAGATGGGCAACGACCTAAAGCAGCTCCGGGCCAAGGAGCAGGTGGAGATCGCCCGCATCCTTCAGGCCCTGTCCGGCCAGTTGGCCCCTCACGGAGGTGAGATTCACGCCAACATCGATCTGCTGACCCAATTGGACCTGGCCTTCGCCAAAGGAACCCTGGCCAAGGAGATGTCCGCCGCGCTGCCAAAGCTGAACCAACGGGGGTTCCTGAAAATCGTGCGGGGAAGGCATCCGCTCATCGACCCGGATCTGGTGGTTCCCATCGACCTATGGCTGGGGGAACCTTTTACCACCCTCGTTATCACCGGGCCCAATACCGGCGGTAAAACCGTTACGCTGAAAACCGTAGGCCTGTTCACTCTGATGGCGCAGGCGGGGCTCCATGTGCCCGCGCAGCCGGGTACGGAACTGGCTGTTTTCGGCCGCGTGTTCGCGGACATCGGGGACGAGCAGTCCATTGAGCAATCCCTGTCCACCTTTTCCTCTCACATGAAAAACATCGTGGAGATCGTCCGCGAGGTGACGGATCGGGACCTGGTGCTCTTTGACGAACTGGGCGCGGGCACGGATCCCGCCGAAGGCGCGGCCCTGGCCCGATGCATACTGCGGAGCTTGCTGGAACGCGGCGTCCGCACCATGGCTACCACCCATTATAGCGAACTGAAAGTCTTTGCTTTGGGTACCCCCGGGGTGGAGAACGCAAGCGTGGAGTTTGACGTGGAATCCCTGCGGCCCACCTACCGGCTGTCCGTCGGGATTCCTGGAAAAAGCAACGCCTTTGAGATTTCCCGCAAGCTGGGTCTGCCGGAGGACCTTATCGGCCATGCCAGAGAATTGCTTTCCAAGGAGGACATCCATTTTGAGGATGTGATTGCCAACGCGGAGTTTCACCGGCAGGTGGCGGAGAGAGAACGGGAGATGGCGGAGGAACTTCGGCAGGAAACCGTCCGTATGCGCAACGAGGCGGAAAGGCTCCGCCGGGAGATGGAGGAAAACAAGCGGCAGCACCTGCAAAAAGCCAGGGAAGAAGCCCGCCGCGTGCTGGAAAATGCGCGCAGGGAGGCCGAGGCGATTCTCAGCGATTTGAAAGCCCTGCGCAAGCGGAACGATTCGCCCATGGGGGAAGCCCAAGCGCTGCGGAAACGGATGGAGCAGGGGATCGACGCGCTGTCGGAAGGGCTGGCGAAACCCAGTGAGTTCGCTTTTACGCCGCCTAAGGCCGTACGTGTTGGCGAAACCGTGGAAATTGTCCACCTGAAAACAAGAGGAACCGTTCTGGCCGTGCCCGACGGCAAGGGGGAGGTGCAGATTCAGGCGGGCATCATGAAGCTGAAGGCCCATCTGTCCCAGCTGATGGTGGTTGAACCGCCCAAAGAGCAGGCCTCCCGCGTGTTCAGCCGCACCGACGCGGCTGCCCGGACCGTACCCATGGAGGCGGATGTAAGGGGTATGGCTCTGGATGAAGCGCTGGCAGCGGTGGATACCTACCTGGACGAAGCCACGCTGGCGGGTTTGCAGGAGGTAAGCCTGATCCACGGCAAGGGCTCCGGCGTGTTGCGCGTAGGTATCCAGCGCCATCTGAAAAGGCATATGCATGTGAAGAGCTTCCGGGACGGGGTATATGGCGAAGGAGAACAGGGCGT
>WRHG01000217.1 GCA_009783365.1 Clostridia bacterium
GATAGTTTTGCGGATTCCGGCCTTAACCCTTATTCGGATGCGCTGACGGTAGCGGATTTCAGGCGCCTTTTCGGCGCGGAGGTCAAACACCCTTTTACGGGCGTGGATTATATTGACTTCTACCAGAGCCTTGGCGGCAATATTGACGTAATTCTCTGCTCCGATCCTCAGGAGGTTTTAAAGCATACGGATCAGGTAATCGCCGCAGACATCCACCGCCGGCGCCATACGAAGCGCAGTCTGGAAAAGGCGGGCGCACGCGTCGTTATCGGCCTGGACGATATCCTCATAAAACCCGTCGATGGCAGCGGGTTTAACGAGCAATACGGCTTACTGGGCTCCAACAAGGCATCTGAGGACACGGTCAAGCTTTTCCCCCGGAATTGCAATGATTTTGTGGAGAGGCTTCATAATGCGCTCCAAAGCGCAACGGGCTGCCAAATCGAGGTGCTGATCTATGGCGACGGCGGGTTTAAAGATCCTGTAGGCGGTATTTGGGAACTGGCGGATCCGGTCATCTCCCCGGCCTTTACCTCCGGGCTTGTTGGAACGCCAAATGAGCTGAAGCTCAAGTACCTGGCGGATAACGACTTTGCGGGCCTTGAGGGGGAGGAGCTTCAGGAGGCCCTTAAAAAAGCGATCCGCGCGAAAGAGCGGAGCGGCCGTTCCCTGGTGGGTAAAATGGAGTCGGAGGGCACAACGCCGCGCCAGCTCACCGACCTGCTGGGTTCTCTCTGCGATCTGACCTCCGGCAGCGGCGACAAAGGAACGCCGATTGTTCTTATCCAAGGATACTTTGATAATTATGCCACCGAAGGTGACCAGGGCCTAGACAGCAGGGTCAATGTGCGTTTCGGCTGAATGGGCGCGATGCTTTAAATGCACATAAGTATTTAAAAACCTCTTGACAAGAAAATGCTCATAGGGCATCATAGTAACGTGTTAGCAAACTAAAGCAAACATGTTGGGGTAAATTCTTTCCAAACCCCGCTATGAGAAAGACAGGAGGGTATTTCATGAAAAAGTTTGGCGCTCTGTTGCTGACCCTGGCGCTTATCGCGCTCCTTTTACCCGCCGCACAGGCGGAGGACCCGGCAATACAGGCTATCTTGGATAAGGGCCGGTTGGTGTTAGGCCTTGACGACAGCTTTCCCCCCATGGGTTTCCAAAATGACGCCGGGGAGATCATTGGCTTTGACATCGACGTAGCCCGGGAAGTTTGTAATCGCTTGGGCGTGGAACTGGCTCTGCAGCCCATTGATTGGGCCGCTAAAGAGTTGGAACTGAACGATGGCAATATTGATTGCATCTGGAACGGCATGTCCATCACCCCTGAGCGGCAGGCGAGCATGAGCATGACGTTTGCATACCTGGAAAACGCCATGGAGTTTTACACCAAGGCGGACGCACCCCTTGACGCTGTGCAGGACCTGGCAGGCAAAAAGGTGGCGGTGCAAAGCGGCTCCTACGCGGAGGAAATGCTGGACAGTGCGGAGAATGCCATGCTGAAGGAGAGCCTGGCAGGTGTTCTGGCTTTTGACGATTATTTGACCGCCCTCATGGATTTACAGGCCGGAGGCGTGGACGCTGTGTTCATAGACCGGGTTGTAGCGGAGTACAAGATCACTGGCATGGGCGACACCACCATCGTAGGCGGGATTGTGCTGGAAGACGACAGTTTCGGTATCGGCTTCCGTAAGGCGGACGGGGCCTTGCGGGACAAGGTGCAGAGTATTCTCATTGACATGAAGAAAGACGGCAGCCTGGGTGAAATTTCCACCATCTGGTTCGGCTCGGACATTACCACCGTACCCGCGCAATAATTGGCGTTGATACTTGGAGCGGGCTGCAGATCATTTGTTATATTTTGCCCGGGGCGCAGCCCCCGGGCCTTGTGCTTTGTCACACCTGACGCGCGCATGGTGTAAGGGGTATAAACCCCACCAGAACAGGAGGTGGGTCCGGGGCGAAGGTCCCGGAGAGTATGAAATTTTTTAGTGATCCCCAGCGGCTTTGGGGCCTTGCGGGGTTGATGATGGACGGCGCGAAGGTGACGCTGAGCATCTTCTTGTTAACATTGCTGTTTTCCATTCCCCTGGGTATGCTGGCAGCCCAGGGCCGGATGGCCAGCAGGCGTTTGGTACGCGGTCCGGTGAGCTTTTATATCTATATCATGCGCAGTACGCCGCTGATGCTTCAGGTTCTGTTTATATATTTTTTGCTGCCTCAGATACTCCCTTTCCGAGTAGACAGGTTCTGGGCGGTGATCCTTGCCTTCTCGGTGAATTATGCCGCCTATTTTGCGGAAATCTTCCGTGGCGGCATCCAGTCCATCCCTCCTGGCCAGTACGAAGCCGCCCAGGTCCTTGGCTATACCAAGGGCCGGAGGTTTTTCCGCGTGATCCTGCCCCAGGTGGTAAAGCGGGTGCTGCCCGCCGTTACCAACGAGGTGATGACCCTCATCAAGGACACGGCACTGGCGTCTATCGTGGCTGTGGTGGAGTTGATGACCGTTGCGAAAAAGCAGGTGTCCGGCTCCAGTTCCATTGAACCATATATCGTTGCTATTCTGTTTTACCTGGTTATTAACGGCCTGGCGGAGCAAGTCTGCAAATATTTTGAGCGAAAGCTGAATTATTATCAGTGAGGAGGTGGGGGAGTGCTGCAGGCGGTGAACATTAAGAAAAAATTTAACGGTCTGGAGGTATTAAGGGGTGTATCCCTCATCATCCAAAGGGGCGAAGTGGTGGCGCTGATCGGCCCCTCCGGCTCGGGCAAGAGTACATTTTTACGCTGTGTTAATCAGTTGGAAAAGGTGGACGGCGGGTTCATCGCCTTGGATGAGGACGTGATGTGCCGCACGGAGGAAAGGAAAGTGCGCTACGCGGATGAGAAAAGCCTTCGCAGAATCACCTTGCGAATGGGCATGGTATTTCAGGGTTTCCATCTTTTTCCGCACATGACTGTGATGCAAAACCTGATCGACGCGCCCATGACCGTGAAGAAAATACCCAAGGCTGAAGCTCTGGAGAAGGGGTCGGCGCTGCTTCATAAAGTGGGGCTTTCCGATAAAGCCGCAGCCGTACCATGTCAGCTTTCCGGAGGCCAGGCCCAGCGGGTGGCTATTGCCCGGGCTCTTTGCATGGAGCCGGAAATTCTATGCTTTGACGAACCCACCAGCGCCCTGGACCCGGAGCTGACCCAGGAGGTACTGTCTGTGATACGCGACTTGGCGAAAGAGCGCATGACCATGCTGGTGGTAACCCATGAAATGGGCTTTGCCCGGGATGTGGCGGATCGGATCGTTTTGATGGAGGATGGACTGATCGTGGAGGAAGGCACACCGGAGGCCATGTTCTCCTCCGACAATCCACGGACACGGAAGTTTTTACGTACGGAGGACTGATACTACTCTCTGATCAAAACGGTGATATCTTGCACGTCTTTTACGTTTTCGCTGTGCCTGCTCCACTCAGCGTAGCGCCACTACGCCTCGTTTCGGCGGCTTTGCGAAAACGTAAAATCCAT
>WRHG01000218.1 GCA_009783365.1 Clostridia bacterium
CCCGCCAAGCCGTAAAGCAAGTAGGCAAAGACACCGATGATGAACACAAAGAACACCCAAAAGCGAGCCTTTAAATCATAGCCTTCGCGATCCGGTATCTGTTTTCTTTTTCCGATCATATCCATGGTCCTTTCCTGGCGTAATTTGTCATTGACCCGTTTAGCGCCGGGCCTTTTTTACCTTGTAAACCTTCAGCCACCACCGGGTAGGAAACTGAAGGAGCCCGGCCAGCAACGTAGTGTACAGCACGTCGACCAACGCGCGGAAAAGGTGAGAACTGTCGATTGCGACGCCGTCCAGGTATATGTAGACCAAGTGCACGGCTTCATACACCATCACGCTGGTGGCTGCGCACAGGGGAGTGCGGATGTGGGCGTGAGGCATGAGCGTGCGCTTGCCGGAGCTGCGCTCCTCTTCCAGCTTGCGTTCGCTTTTATCCGAAAAGGCCAGCGCACCAAGCATTGCGCAGACCGGGTAGAGGATTAGTTCGATGTAACCCAGCGCGGGCATCATGATTTCACGGAGATAGCCGATGGTGAGGGACATGAAAAAGGTATATTTGCGCCCTAGTCCTATGGAAACAATGCTCACAATCGCCAATGCGATGTTGGGAGCCACGTTCCATAGGGAAATATGGAAAGCGACAGTGACTTGCAGCAGATACGCAATCACCGTCAGCAGCGTTATCTTTAACAGCTTTCCAAACACCTTCCGTTAATCCTCCTCCACTGAGATGTTCAGAGGCGCAGGCGTAGGGGTTGGCGTTGTGGTTGGCGCCAATGTGCTGCCATAAGCGCCGTCGGTCTGTTGGCTAAAGGGTATTTGATATTCCATGCTGCCGGCGCCGGCAGTGGGTGTGACCGTGGGAGAAAGGGTAACTTGCGGCAGGTTGTCATTTGGCTCTGTAGCCGCGGGTGCTTCCGACGGTTCGGGGGTTGGCGCCAATTGAAAGAAATCGTTGCCAATCTGGATGGTGGGTACGGGTTTTGGCGGATCCAGCGGCGTAAAGATCAAGGTTTGGCTGCCGCCGGCTCGCTGCTCCACTTCCTCGGCATAAGGTTGATAACGCAGTACGATTACGTTTTCAACATGCAAAAAGTCCACCTGAGGCTCCACGACAATATACTGTTTATTGCTTTCCATGCCTCGGGTGCTTTCCCGGACGGTACCGATAGGAATCCCCTTGGGGAAGGACATTCCCACCCCGGAGGTAACCACCAGATCTCCTGGTCGGGGCAGGCGGTCTTCCGGAAGATAGACCATACGGCACATGGGCTGTCCATCGATGCCCAAGGTGCCTCGAATCGTACCCTGGTCCCGGGAGTTGGAGATCAGGGCAGCGATACTGGCTCTGCTGTCGATGATGGAGCGCACCGTGCACATGGTAGGTTTTACATTTTCGGTATAGCCTACCAAAGCCCCGCTCATGGTGACTGCCATATAATCCTTCACGCCGTCGTTGCTGCCTTTGTTGATATCAAATACGGAAAAGTAGTTTCCCTCTCCTCTTGCAATGACCGTTGCGACCAAGGGGTTCATGCTTTCGTTTATGGAGATCTCTCCAAACAGGTTTTCATAAACAGACAGCTTCTGGTAGAGTTCGGCGGCGAGCATGGCCTGATATACCAGTTGTTCATTCTCCTGCTTCACCCGGTTGTACTCCAGCTCCAGCGTGGTGCGCAGCTTCAATCTATACAGATAGTTCACGATTCCGTCTACCAGGGCGGAAAACCCGCTTTGGACAGGCGTGAACACGCCCGCCACCACGTTTTCCGGCCCGGTGAGGGCGTCGTCTTCCGTGATGAGGGCAAGCAGGTGAAGGCCGGCAAGCCCGAGCAGGACCACCGTAATGGTGATGAGGAGGACGCGCCGGATGATACGCCTTCCCGTGCTGTCCGTTCTTTTGCGCCGGTCTGCTTTAGAAACCTTCAGCCTCATGGAAACCTCCTTGAGTTTGGTTGGGAACCGCCTTAACTTTGTTTGAGGAAGCTGGTTCTGCCCAAGTGCTGCAACAGTTCGAAGTTCTCAATGATATTGCCGACGCCCAGCGCGGCGCAGTCCATGGGCTCTTTGGCCAGTAAAACGGGAATGCCCAGCTCGCTTGCGATCATCTGATCCATCCCGTACAATAAGGAGCCGCCGCCTGTTAGATATATGCCATTATGCATGATGTCCGCCGCCAATTCCGGAGGGGTGCGCTCCAACACCCATTTGATGGCGCTTAGAACCGCCAGACAAGGTTCGCGGATGGCTTGGTAAATCTGGGTGGAGGTTATTTCCGTGGTCTGGGGGAGATTGGTCACGATATCCCTGCCGCGGATACGGGCCCTGCGCTCTTCCCGAATTGGCAGCGCCGCGCCCAGGTCCAGCTTGACTTCCTCCGAGGTTCGGTCTCCGATCAGAATATTGAATTCGCGCTTGATGAAATTGATAATCGCTTCATCCATTTTTACGCCGCCCACCCGAATGGAATGGCTGATTACGATGCCGCCCAGGGAGATGACCGCCACGTCAGTGGTACCTCCGCCCACATCCACCACCATGCAGCCGTTGGGATCAAAAACAGGAAGACCGCTGCCAAGGGCGGAAGCGAAGGGCTTTTCCACCAGGTAGACTTTGCGGCTGCCCGCGAATTTGGCCGCTTCCATTACTGCCCGACGTTCAATGGGGGAGATGGAGCAGGGATAGGTTAAAAAGAGCCTGGGTTTCACAATATAACTGGAGCCGATGGCCTTCCGGGTAAAGTATTGGATCAGGATCTCGGTCATGTCAAAATCAGTGATGACGCCTTCCCGCATGGGGCGTACCGCCATGATTCCCTCCGTAGTGCGCCCCAACATGATCTTGGCATCGTCTCCGACGGCGCGTACCTTGCGTTCGTTGCTGCTCTCCACGACCACGATAGTGGGCTCGCTGATTGTGATGCCCTTATGCTTTACATACACCAGGGTGTTGCTGGTGCCCAAGTCAACCGCCAGGTCATGCGCCACAAAACCCATTGCTACACATCCATTCTAAGCAGTCGTTGAAAAACGAAAAATGAAACCCGCGTCCTCCAGTATCTGCCCCACAAGGCACAGCGGCAGGCCCATTACGTTGCTGGGGCTTCCCTCAATGCGGGAGATAAAAACGGCGCTGAAGCCCTGGATGGCATAGGCCCCCGCCTTGTCCATAGGCTCCCGGGTTTTGACGTAGCGGGCAATTTTTTCATCGGTGAGCTCGCAGAATTGCACGCGGGCGGTATCCAGGCGCAAAGCGTGGAAGCCGCCGGGGCCCTGCAGGCAGACGCCGGTATGCACCTCGTGCCACCGGCCGCTCAGCAGCCGCAACATTCGGGCCGCATCTTCCTCATCCTTAGGCTTGCCAAGTATCTGCTGCTCTACACATACCAATGTATCCGCCGCCAGTACAAAACGGTCACTTACACGGCCGGCCACATCATCGCATTTGTCCCGGGCATTTTGCATCACCTGATGCTGCCCGCAGCCGGAAGCGTCTTCCTCAATCT
>WRHG01000219.1 GCA_009783365.1 Clostridia bacterium
GTCCGGGAAGCGGACGAGGGCAAGGCGGGTATAGGGCCAGTCTCCTTCCAGCACCTGTGGGTGATCCTCCAGGGCGAGATACTCTCCGGAGTATTTCGCCAGAATAGCATCCACATCCTTTAGGTAGGGCCGGTAGGCTTCCGGGTCCTTCATGCGGATATTGGCGATGAAATAGATGCTCATGGATGGCCTCCTTATGCGGCGTTACGGTATGCGGGAACCGGGGGCCGGACGGCAGGAAGGCGGCGGCATCTGTGAAAATAAAGGAATCTGCCTCACCCGCGGCGGGGTTTGGCAGTTGACAGGATGGATGCGGGCCCGGGCTTGTTCAGGAACAGTGCCGTACCCTGTCGTGCTCCTCGGCGCGCTTAGCATTGTTAAAGCGGTTCAGGGAACCCACCAGGTAGCCGGTGATGCGGCGGATGCGGGTGAAGGGCTGTGAGGGGAGTTCGTAATCAAGCTCTACCTCTTCTCCATCCACCTTGATGTCGATATGGGTAGGTTCGACACCGTACTTTTCGGTAGCCCGGCTGATATAGGCGTTGATTTCCTCATGGGGAAGGGTTCCGTTGAGAACTGTCACCGTGCATGCCATGACGAGTCCATCCTTTCCATAGTAACGGCTGATATTTCCGGTACAAATGTACCCGCGGGATACGCTTCCGAAAAGGGAGGCCGGGCGTTGGAGGATGATCATACCAAATCCGGCGGCAATATTCAACCCTCCGCCGGCCGCGCCCACCCCCTGTTCCGGTAGGTCCGTTAGGGCCCGGGTCCGTTTCGTTTGGGGAATATCTGGGGGATGTGAACAAAGTATACCACAACATCTTGAAAAAAACATTAATTTTTAAAAACTTTGTCATAAATGAACAAAAATAGACAAACTCTTTTTCAAGGGAGCAGCTTGCTTACCTTCAGCGTTGCTTCCAGCCGGGCTTCCACATAGCGCTTGAGCGCTGTAAACAGCTCCTTTTCGGATGCCGGCGGGCCGTCGGCGGAGTCCGTCGGCAGGGGATGCGCAGGGGCTTCGTAGCCCCTCGCCAGCACCGCCCGCATCCAGGTTACCTGCGCCCCGGTAAGGCGCATGGCGCCCTTCCCCGCGCAAGTTCCGCACACCAGGCCCCCGGCCTGTACATCCCACCAGGGGCTGCGCTCATGGAAGCCGGAAACCGCGTCCGCCGGCGGTTTGGAAGAAAACGCCCCGATACCGGAAACGGGATCCTGGGTTTCGGCCTCCCGCAGGGGAATCGTCCTTTCGCAATTTGCGCAGTGGCCCAACCGGGGCCGGTAACCGGTTGCGTCCGCATACTGCAGCAAAAAGGCCGATGTGGCGGCCAGGAGGGAAGCCTCGGTTACGGCTGTGCACAGCCGGTCCAGTCCCCGTAAAAGCAGCGCGTACAGCTCGGGAGCCGGCTCGCCCTGCTGCGCCGCCGCCCGGCACAGGCCCGCCATATAGCTGGCGCAGGTGAGCCTGTATGGATCCTGCCGCAGAGGATAGTAAATGTTCAGGAGGTCGCAGGCGGTCACGGTATACCGGTCCCGGTTTTGAAAGAACAGGTAGCCGCCCTGGCAGAAACACTGGCTGGCCGGAAGCAGGGGGCTCTTGGGCCGCCGGCAACCTCTGCAAAGGGCGTCCACCAGCCCGTATTTCGGCGTAAGCAGCTGCAGCATCCGGTCATGATCCCGATAATTGGCGTGACGCAGCACGATCCCTTCCGCTTTCAGCGACCCCATGGGTGAACCTCCCCAATCACCATTCAGGGAAGATGAGCTGTTTTTGCTTGCTGTATTGGGGCGCCCGGGTAAGGGTCGATTTGTAGGCGTTGAGGATGGTATATTGGAAGTAGGTTTCGAAGCGGCCGTTCAGGAGGAGAATGCGCCTTTTGCGCAGGGCATAGCGGTGGGTGTCCGCAATGTAGGGGAGGAACTCCTCCAGAATGTATAAAAGGGCCTGCCGCTTTTCTTCGGAAAGGGCGGGAAAGCCGTGTTCACGCATATCGAAGCGCGCCTCGGAACCGGCGGGGTGGATGTAGCGGATTGCCACGCCGGTCTTGTCCACCACAAGCTGCTCGATGGCGCGGTACTGGGCGTTTTTCAGCAGGGGTGAAAGTTCGGTAAACAGGGGGGAGGCATGCATCTTCCTGGCCAGCAGCGTGATTTTGCGCATCCGTATCCGCTCCCGCCTTAGAAGGAAGGCCGCCAGCCCCAAAAACAGGGCGGCTGCGTATGCTAACTCCATCGTTGGCCTCATGAGGCTTGAAGCCCCTTTCACAGCGGCCCGGAGCCGCTTTTATGGATTGGGCCCGGGGCGCGGCCCCCGGCGAAAAGGGTATCGTACATATACGCAACAGCATTTTTGATCCGGAACAAGAACCGACGGTAGCATACCATATTGTGTATACATTCACAAGAAGGAGCACAAGAAAAAGCACATTTTGTACACTTAAATTTTCGTTACACAATGGATGGCCGATGCAATTAATTTGTAATATTTGACCGCCCGGCCCCTTGCCCCAACGCTGCGTTTATGGTATACTCCCACCGGAAACCAGGTTGTTTGCAACCGGGTTAGGCACCGGGACCCATGAATACCTGGGTCCAAAAAGGGAGGAACCATGGCGCTCCCCACGTACTTAATCGTAGGCCTTGGAAATCCGGGCTATAAATTTAAGCATACCCGGCATAATGCGGGTTTTGATGTGCTGACGCTGCTGTCGGAGAAACTGGGGACGCCTATTTCGCGCGCCCGGCGGCGTTCGCTGATCGGCGAGACGCTGGTGGACGATTGCCGGGTGATCCTGGCGCAGCCCCAGACGTACATGAATCTGTCCGGGGAGGCTGTGGCAGGGCTGTTGAAATGGTACCGGCTGCAGACGAGTCAGATGCTGGTGATATATGACGACATCGACCTCCCTCCCGGTACGCTGCGCATCCGCCGCCGGGGCGGCCCGGGTACCCATAACGGGATGCGGAGTATTATTGACCAGTTGGGGGCCGATTCCTTTCCGCGCATCCGCGTGGGGGTGGGGCAAAGCCCTAATCAGTATGACCTGGTGGACTGGGTGCTGGGCAGCTACCACTCGGAGGAGGAGCGGCAGGTGGCCCTGGCCGCCTATGAACGGGCGGCGGAAGCGGCCGTCGTTTTTGTGCGGGAAGGCATTGCCGCCGCCATGAGCCGCTTTAACCCCCAGAAGACGCCCAGGCCGCAGAAGCGGCTTAAGGAAGCGGAGGATCAGGAAAACAGCGGTTTGGAAAACGGCGGCGGGGATGATAACCCGGGCGGCGGTGAGGACGGCCTGAAAAGCGGCGACGGGGACAATGAGGGGGCGATCGCCCCTGAATGACGCCTTGTTGAGGGTTTATGACGGGCTTCCCGTGTGGGAAGCCTTGCTTGTACATGCGCAAAACGCCCGCAATCTGGCGGTGAATGGACTCACCGAAGGCGAGGCGCCGTTTTTCGCGGCGGCGTTGGCCCGGCGGCCGGGGGGGGCGGGGGGGGGG
>WRHG01000220.1 GCA_009783365.1 Clostridia bacterium
AGGAGTATGGCTTCAAAGGCGCTTTGATCAACGGATTCTGCCAGATAGGCGACCCCGACGTTCCGATTTATCTTGATGATCCTCGTTACATCGACTTCTGGGGCGAGGTCGCCAAGCTGGACGCGCCAATATATATCCACCCCAGACCCACCGTCGAGCCGGTCAGAAAGGCCGAATTCGACGGGCACACCTGGATGGCAACTGCCGGCTGGGGCTGGCATGCGCAACTTGGCACTCACGTCCTGCGCCTGATCGCAAGCGGCGTCTTCGACCGCTACCCTGACCTGCAGATCGTGATCGGCCATATGGGCGAACCGCTGCCCATGTTCATCTGGCGTACCACCAACCGCGAGATATCGCATAAGCGCGAAAGCAAGGCGGAACGGCCCATCAGAGAGTATTTCGAGCGAAACATCAACATCACCACCAGCGGAAACTGCAGCACGCCGGCCCTGATGTGCGCCGCGATGGAGATGGGCACTGACCGCATCATGTTCTCCACCGACTATCCCTATGAGACGATGAAACAAAACGCCGACTGGTTCGACAACATCCCTTTCAGCTACAACGACAGGCTGAAGATGGGACGCACTAACGCAAAGAGACTGTTCAAGCTTTAGCCGATACGCAAGCAGGCGTGGATTATGAATATCCCGCCTGCTTGCGTATCTATCTTACTTTTCGCTCTTTTTCCCCCACATGGGAGTGCCGTCCGCGCGCCACATGCCATATCCGGTGTAGGCCAGAAGCAGTGTAAAGATCGGCACGATAAAGCCAAGCAGCGCGTAAGGGATGTAGGCCGTCGTCACGCCCATCACTCGGCAGGCATAGAGGGACGCCGTGCTCCACGGTATCAATGGCGCGATAATGGTGCTTGTATCCTCCAACGTCCTGGAAAGCACCTTTGGATGGACTTTCATCTCTTTATAAGCCTCCTGGAAGGTGCGTCCGCCCAGGATGATGCCGAGCACCTGGTTGCCGGACAACAGCAAAATAGAGTAGCAGTACGCCATCGTTCCCAACACCAGTTGGAATGGCTTCCTGGCGACCTTGAGCACTCCTTTTTCAGCAAACACGTTGAGCACGCCGCTCTGATTCAGCGCGCCGCCCATCATACAAGCGAGGAGAATAAGGGTTACGGTGTCCTGCATCATCTTGAGCCCGCCACGATTGAGCAGCGTGCCCAGTTTGTCGGCTTCGTCTATCGGGATGTAACCGGAAAAGCCGGAAAAGGCCGCCTCCATAACGGGGACAAATTTCGCGTCCTGCAACAGCATGGCAAAGACGACGCTGACCACAAAACAAACGCCGAGTCCCAGTATGGCGGGTATCCGCAAGGCCGCGATCACGAGCACGAGAAAAGCCGGGATCAGCGCATAGTAAGTGATGCTGAACTGTTTTGACAGTCCATCTGACATGATAACGATGGCGCTGTCGTCCATTACTCCACTTGCGTACTTATTGCCTATGACCGCGTAGATTATAAGACAGATGACGGTGGCCGGAACAGTTGTGTACATCATAGAGAAGATGTGCTCGTACAGAGTGGAGCCTGACATGGCCGGCGCCATATTGGTGGTGTCGGACATGGGGGACATTTTATCTCCGAAGTAAGCGCCGGCAACCGCGGCGCCCGCTACAACATGCGGCGGCATGCCAAGGCCGATGCCTACGCCTACAAGGGCAAGCCCCATGGTGGCCATGGTCCCGAAGGAGGTGCCCGTAAATATCGAGGCAAACGCGCACAAAATAAAGGTCAGCGGCAGCATGTTACCGGGAGTACACACTTTGAGTCCGTAATAGATCATCGCCGGAATGGCGCCGCCGATCATCCAAACGCCGATCATCATACCGACAATCATTATTATGATAACAGCGACGAGGCTGTCGGAGATGACCTTGATCATCTCTTTTTGGATATCTTCCCATTTGTTGCGCAGGAATAACGCAATCAGTGTAGACACGATCGCGCCGAAGAACAGCGGCATGATATACGGCGGCGACCCGATGCGCAGCCAGATGCCCGCAACGATTACGCCGATGATCAGCGTCAAATAAATAATTGCTTCGCCTATAGACGGAAGCCGTCTTGTACTATCTTTCATAGTTATGACCATTCCTTTCTAATTTGGTTGATATCGAGGACGTCATCGCCCTCCTTGCTCCGAAACGCCGTACGTGTCCACAAATCCCCCCGACTGAACCCCCCTTTCGTCATAAAAAAAGCTTCCTCTGCGTTTATCGCGAGGAAGCCCTTGGTCTTTTTTGGTTTGGTCCGGTTCAACAGGCTGACGTTGCACCGACCCTAAGACTGGGATCCCCGCATACCGCAAACCCGTAATAATAGTAGTAGTAAAAGAAATCCCTTAAAATTAACGACTCAACACACACGCGGTTCACCCCCTCTAAAACAAAAAATCTTGGTTCGTAATACTAAAACATGTCGCGGATAAAGTCAAGACGTACGGGCGTAGTGCTTTCAAAAACTGACTGTTCGAGCTATACTCTTCTCCGGTACAAACTAGGGGGCGTTACTTTTGGGTGTGGCTTCAAGAGGCAATTCAGGTAAACCAGGTGGGTTCGGCAATCTTTTCGACGGCCACGCCGATCTCGGAAACGATTTACCGGCCAAGGCGATTTTGAAGCTGGCCATACCCTCGATGGGTCTTTTCGTTTTCAACAGCCTTCTGCATCTTGTGGACACAATTTTCGTATCCTGGCTCGGTGAGTTTCCCATGGCCGCCATGTCGTTCACGGGGCCTGTGAATATGTGCGTTTTTGCGCTGCTGGAATGCATAGCCGGAGGCTCCGCCGCCTTGATGGGGCGCAACCTGGGGCGCGGAGATCTGCCGGCGGCCCGGCACGTCGCGCGCAGCGCGCTGGCGTTGCTTTATGTTTTCTGCGCCATATCGCTGCCCTTGATTCTGCCCGGAGTGTCTAACGTGGTTTTCACCGGCATAGGCGCGGCGGACGCCGGAGGAAGCGACCTGCTAAGGCTTTGCTGGCTTTACAATTTATGGGTGCCCATCATGCTGCCTTTTATAGGCTTTACGTACGTGACTAACACCATATTCCGCGCTCAGGGAGATACCCTGACGCCTTTCAAGGCCATCAGTCTGGCTAACGCCATCAACATCATACTGGATCCAATTTTCATATTCACTTTCCATTGGGGTATAGCGGGCGCCGCCATAGCTACCTGGATGTCGCGCATAGCGTCGTCCGTATACTTATTACACCGCATGAATAAGTACAGCGCCATCGTCATTAAACCTTCACTGAAGCCTCGCTCGCATTTGACTGTATACTGGAAAAAAATCCTGTGGATCGGCGTCCCTGTGGCTTTGACCATGGCCAGCATCGCAATGGGCATGGGCAGCGTCAACAAAATTTTGTCCACTTTCGGGCACCGCGCGGTGGCCTCGTGGATGCTTGGACTGAGAGTGGAGGAGCTGGCCTTCAACTTCGTGGCAGGCATATCCGGGGCCCA
>WRHG01000221.1 GCA_009783365.1 Clostridia bacterium
GGAGAGCAATAACATTGCCTCGCTTACATATGAATTCGCGGATGGCGATCCCGTTACTTTCAGCAGAAGCTTGAGCAGCTATGGCGGGCAACGCGGGCTGTTCGTCTATCTGCCTGTATTCCGCAAGCCGGAAACCGAAACAGGGCAGCTCAAAGAAACGTTATACATTAACTGGGGCGGCGGATTAACAGAAAACATCCAGTTTACAAGCACAACACTGTCATTAATGCCCTTAACATTCGAAGAAAAAACCGCCCTGCAAAATGAATTTAACGATAGTATTTTTCGCAGCATTGACATGGATCGTCCTCCCTATAGAGGCGCGGAAGCGGTACGCCGCATATTAAGTTCCGATAACCCCCTGGGCCTGCCCACTTCGGGCAACGGGGGGTTGGACGCTCTTAACCGCGCTCTCACACTGGGCGACGTAAGGAGTGTGCTGGAGGAAAAAAAATTCTCAATGGATTTAACGGTTGATACCTCGGGCAACAGCGCTTATTCCAAGCTTTCCGGCGACGGTAAGCATGTGGTAGCCGAAGCGGTACTAACCGGCCGCAAAGTGCCATACGCGACCCCCTCCGCAGTTAAAGCCATTTTTGATAAAGCGGTCTACGACCGCTTGGCCGCCGAATCCTCCTTGCTGACCGCAATCAACAAAGCGGGCGATGCCGCCATACTGCGTAGAATCATTGAAACTGCGGCAAACGCCGCCATATTGAATTTTCAGATCGGGGCCGATCCTTACAAAAGTTACCCCGCATCGCAAAAGGACGAAATGGCCATATATCTCTTCAGCCTGCGCCCATACCCCTCTTTGCAGGCTGTTATAGACGCCATACGGGATTATCTGAGCGCAAACGGGGCTAAAGAACCCGACCCAAAAGAGGCCGTGATCTCCAGCGTGGCAGCCAGCCCGCGCACCATCACAATGGCTTCAGGCAATAAACGGGAGGTCGTGCTAACTGTAAACACATCAGCCGGGAAAATGTCCTCCGCTGACATCGGCAAGATAGCTACCTGGAGCTGGAACGCTACAGGCGCCACTAGCCCTTTGGCCGGCGTAACGCTTAGAGACGATACCTTGACCCTCACAGCCAATAATCCAGGCAAGGACACGCTGACCATTACAGTGGGAGGGAAAACTGCAACGGTCTCGGTCACAGTCAGTCCGCCCAAGCTCGCCACAGCCCTAAAGCTAAACAAGAGCTCTTTGAAACTCATGGCAGGTAGCTTTGAACGCCTTACTTATACCATCACCCCAAGCGACGCCACGGATAACCTCAGGTGGAGCAGCGACAACGAGGCAGTCTGCACAGTCGCTGACGGTTTGGTTACCGCCGTGGGCCGCGGCCGAGCTATCGTCTCATTGGAGTCGGCAGATAACCCAGTATTAAGCTCCATCTGTGAAATCTGGGTTTTCGCAGACGAAAACGATATCATAATCACACCGGACATCATAACCCTCGGCGAGGGCAGCACATATCAGGTAAAATATGAGATGTACAAACCGATACAGCCAGGCGGCAATGCGGAGCTGCGCTGGAAGACGGACAACCCAAATATTGCCACAGTTTCCAGTTCCGGCTTGATTCGAGCGGTGGGCTCCGACCACAGCCAGACCCTTGATTCAAACAAGACAGTGATCACAGCCGAGGTGTGGGCGGCTGGCAAGCCACCGAGCGCCGATTCCGGCTCCGCCCACATAACGGTGGTGGTGGAAAACCGGCGAAGTCTGGAAATACAGCTTACAAACGCCATTATGTTCCAGGGCGAAAGGCAATCGTTGGATATCACGCGCCTGCTCGACCCGATCACCAAACAACCTATACTGCCCTATGCTCCGGGCCAGCAATTCATCTGGGAAATAAAAGGTACCTCTGTCCAGTTCGTTATAAGCGGCCAGGCCAACAGCAGCAGCAGCATTACCCTTAGCACTACTGCTCTGCCGGAATTGCAGGCCACAGGCGTTGGACGTTCTTACATCAGCGTTAAAACGTCATCGGGCGAACAGCCTATACACACCATTGAAGTGGTATCGGTACCCAAAGGCGTCCAGAACATGCGCTTCTATAATAATAGTAAGGAAATAACCAATGCCGAGAATTACGGCAGAGTCCTGGATATCTTGAACAACCAGACTGCACAGATAACAACCACTGAGCAAGACGACACGGGACGCCTCATGACCTGGACGACAATGGAAGTGGACCAGTTCCGCAAACTGGGCAAGCCTGTCACTAGCGCGGCTGGCATGATCCCGATCATTAACAGGCCAATCTATGACGTATTCGACAGCAGCGGCAATATTGCGAGCTACGGTGTTTATGACTCCGATGGCGCAGTAAGGATCGGCGGTTCAAACGGAATAACCTTTGGGCAGTATCAGGATTTGATAACATATGACTACTTTGAGAAGAACTCCACCATGCTGCTGGCCCCAGGCGGGCTGGTCACACCGCAAAACAACAAGACCGGCCTGGCCGCCGTCCATGTAACGCCGGTGCGCGACAGCGATACGGAAAAGGAAGTGCTGCCCGGCGCCGGGACCTTTCTGTGGGTGGAGTACTGGTACGCCGTGGTACCTCTCTTTGTAGATGTGGTATTGAACAACGCCATTACGGAGCAATCCCACTTCGTTTTGGAGGCGAAAAACAAGGATGATGAATGGGCGCGGGTGGGCGCCAGCACCCAATATTTCTGTTCCAAGATACTGGAAAACCCCGCCGCTACGCCTCTTACCGACCTGATTTCGGCTTTGTCGGCGGACCCACAGTTCACTGATACGGACTATAGCGGCATTACGCCGAAAGATATCTATACCTTGATCACCAAAGGCAAAATGCGCGTGAGCGACGCCAACGGCGTCCCGTTTACCACCCAGATGCGGCCCAGCCCCGAGGTGCGCGCCGCCGTCGATGTGGCGAACTTCGACGGGAGCAATGTGTTCTATGTTTGGGTATCTCCCAAGGATGTGACGATTTCCGCAAAAGGAATCACGGAAACCGTGATTCCGTGGAATTATTTTATACCCAGCGCCGAAGGCGGGCTGGGTCACGCCACTTTCCCCTTTGTCCTCGATGCATCCATAGAGCCAGGTAGCAATGACCTAAGAAACAACCAAACTATGTGGACGGAATCCGCGCCGGACCCCGACAGGCTTTCTTATGAATATTATATCATCACCCACGCCGACCAACTTAATGAACGGATGCATATGTCCTTGTGGCCGCAGGTCAAGAGTTTATTGGGCGGCGGCAACACCGGTATTGGCATCCAGGGTGTACAAAGATTTGGCTTGGCCTATTCCGCTTTTGCCGAGGCGAGCCTTACGGGTCCCGGTTCCTACACCTTGACTGTCAACGTGGTGCAAACAGGCAATTACGGCTTCGCGCCGATGGATAGCGCGGGCGGTGCCAACATCAATCGGAAGCCACCCAAGACCTCCGAAGCCGAGCTGCGCTACCCATTCATTATCACGCAG
>WRHG01000222.1 GCA_009783365.1 Clostridia bacterium
AGGACAAAATCCTAAAGGAATACCCACAGGAAATAAAACGGTTGACCGAGCGTATTACCGGGTACACGGCAGACATCCAAACGGTACAGCAGAACACCCCGGCTGGATATTCGCATGACATCCGGCCAGCCAACCGCATAGCAACCGGCCACTGAATTGCACCGTATCCGGCCATCGGTTCGCATGACATCCGGCCAGTTGACCAGGCAGCCCGGGCGAGGCAACGGCATCTCAAAATAATATCGCTTTTGTATAATTGGAGTATCGGATCCTGTTATGCAAAGGGGAGAGAAAATGAGGTGCTGTGAAATCGTGAATGTCCTAGAAATCATGAGGCTAAGCGAGATGGGCTTCTCGCAACGAAAGGTCGCGGAAAGCGTGAACTGCGGCAAGTCAACAGTCGGCGATGTGATGAAGCGCTGCCGGGATGCAGGGCTGACGTATGCCGGGGCGTCAGAGATGACCAACCGGGAGATCAACAAGCGCCTGTATCCGTCAATGGGGGCAAAACCGGAGGAAAGGCCATACCCGAACTGGGAAGACGTCCACAAGTGGCTGAAAAGCGGAAAGCGGCGCAACCTGCAGTACGCCTGGGAGCAATACCGACACAAAGAACCGGACGGCTTAGGGTATAGCCAATTCTGTCGGCTGTATCGGGCTTGGAAGGACTCCACAGGCAAAACAGTTTCGATGGTACAGGGCTATGAGCCGGGCGACAAAATGTTTCTCGACTGGGCGGGGGACACGTTGGACTGTGTCGTCGATGCGAACACCGGCGAGATACAGACCGCACATTTTTTCGTCGCGGTGCTGGGCTACAGCTACTATCCCTATGCGGAGGCGTTCCCCAATGAGCAGATGGACAGCTGGCTGGCCGCAAACATAAATGCGCTGGAATACATCGGCGGCGTCCCGCACATAGCTGTGCCGGACAACACAACGACAGCGGTGACGAAGCCCCACTACTTTGACCCGAGGCTCAACCCGACATACCTTGATTTCGCCCGGCACTATAATATGGCCATCATGCCGGCCCGGCCGTACCGGCCCAAGGACAAGAGCCCCGCCGAGGGGAGCGTGGGCTGGCTGGAGACATGGCTGCTGGAATGGCTGAGGGGGCAGCAGTTTTTCAGCTTCGGCGAGCTGAACAGGGCGATCAGGAAACGCTTGGGCGAACTTGCGGAGAGGGCGTTCCAGAAGAGGCCGGGCAGCAGGAAGAGCGAATTTGAAGAATTCGACAAGCCCGCATTGCAGCCCCTGCCGCAGCGCAGGTATGAATCTGCCCATTACCTCACCAGGAGCGTCCCCGACTCGTACCACGTCGAGTACGGCGGCTACTACTACTCCGTGCCCTATACGCTTTTTAAGCAGACCGTCACCGTCCGGGCCACGCTAACGATGATCGAGGTCATCAACGGCAACAGGGAGCGTGTCGCCCTGCATATGCGGCGGCACAGCGGCTCACGGTATGTTACGGAGCCGTCCCACATGACCGAGGGGCACAGGCGCCAAGCGGAGTTCAACCGCCGCACGGGGGCCGACTATATTGCATGGGCGGCGACGGTGGGGGACGGCACCCGCCAGGTGGTAGAAAAAATGCTGCAATCCCAGGTGTTCGAAGAAACAGCCTACCGCTCATGCATGGGCGTCATGCAATTCGCGGCGAAGCGCAGCCCCGAAGAGCTGGAAGCCGCTTGCGTCCGTGCCATGGAGGTTGGAAGCCCTTGTTATACGACGGTCAAGAACCTTATACAGAGCCCGCTTCCCAAGAAACCGCCGGCGCCACTCCCTATACATGAGAACCTCCGCGACCCCGTCGAGTTTTCGTGAGGGGGCGTTGAGAGATGATGATGAACCTGACCATTTCACACCTCATTGAGATGCGCCTGCCCGCCATGGCGGCGGAACTGCGGCGGCAGGATGAACTCCCCGCCATGGCCAGCCTGTCTTTCGACGAGCGGTTCAGCATGGCTGTGGAGGCCGAGTGGCGCAGGAAGCACAACGCCAGGCTTGAACGTATGCTCAAAGCGGCAAATCTCCGTTGCCCGGCTGCCTGCTTGGAGGACATAGATTTCAACGATGCAAGAAAGCTGGATCCGGCGTTCATCGCCCGGCTGTCCGATATGGCATGGCTCGCCGAAGGGCGCAACCTGTTCATCACCGGGGCCTGCGGCGTCGGCAAGACATGGATCGCGTCTGCGTTTGGCAACGCCGCCTGCCGCCTCGGGAAGCGGGTCCTGACGCACCGTATGCCGCGCCTGCTGGACGAGCTGCGCGCGGCGCGCGCAAATGGAACCTGGGCAAAACTGCTGGATTCCCTCAAAAAGCCGGACTTGCTCATCCTCGACGATTTCGGCCTGGACCGGCTGGACTCGGTACATTGCCGCGACTTGTATGAGATCGTGGAAGACCGACAAGGAGCCGGCTCCATCCTCATCACCGCCCAGCTTCCGGTCGCCCAGTGGCACAGCACCTTCGAAGACGCTACAGTTGCCGATGCCGCGCTTGACCGGATTGTCCATAACGCCTACCGGATCGAGCTCCACGGGCCATCGCGCCGGATAGCAGATGGCATCAGGGCGAAAGGCGGTGGGTCCATTGTCTAAAGCGGCCAACAGGGCGAAGACAAAATGGAACGCGGATAACTACAGGCAAGTAAAAGTATCTGTCGATCCAGCCCTAGCGGGTGCTTTTCGGCTAGCATGCGATGCTAACGGCGTCTCTATGGCGAGCGTTCTCTCTGCATACATGGCAGAATACAGCAAAACGGTTGTGGACGAACCTCGGCTGCTGGACGCGGATCTCTCCACAAGGAGGAAACGTCGCCAATCGCTCGAAACGTTGGTACACTGGCTAGAGCAGATTCGAGACGAACAGGAACATGCTAAGGAAAATATCCCGGAAAACCTCCGTGGCGCTGCCGCATATGAAGCCGCAGAGGAAAGTGTCGCGCTAATGGACGAGGCCGTCGAGATTCTAGGGCGCGTATACTAGTACCATAAAAGTCATATTGAATCCTTTGCCATGTATATACTGGTACTATGAATGACACCTTGAATCTCATCGCATTATGTATTGACGAACAAAAGCGTTTACTATACCCTTGTTAGAAGATGCCGGGCTTCGCCCGGGGTATGCAAGGCCGCTGGCCGGATGTGATCGGAATAGGTGGCCGAATGCCATCGGATTCACTGGCCGGATGTTATGCGATTGCCGGCCGGATACGGCCGGAATAAGCAATCGGATAAGCATGATTGTTCTATGGCTGTGAAAAGCGTATCCATACGATTTGAAGAAGAAATGCTCCGAAAGCTCAACTTTGTCGCCGATTACGAAGGCCGTTCCTTGAACAGCCACATATTAGTTCTTGCCCGTGAAAATATCGCCCGCTTTGAAGAGCAGCACGGAGAAGTAGAAGGTGAAATCAGCCCCGCGCAAAACGTGAAGCCGCCGAAA
>WRHG01000223.1 GCA_009783365.1 Clostridia bacterium
GAATACCAACACCGCCGTAACAGCGGTCAACATGGGAGACGTCACCATGCGGTGGATGGACCGGCTTTCTTTACCGCGTACGGATTGTTCATGAATGGACATGTTTATTCCTCCGTTCGAGTTCAGTGAAGATACCCGACGTACTTTGAAAGATGCTTTGCACCAGAGCCCGGCGTCCAACTCAAAGCGATGTTGGCTTGGCTCCTAGCATTATAATGCCTGCCGCTTGAGTTGTAAAGAATGGGCAAGCGCCCCGCAAGCATTTGCTCACAGGGCGCTCAACCCGGCTAAAAGACTTGAAGCCGGCGATTACTCCCCATCCTCCCCCTCAATCATGTCCGGAAAAAATGGCTTGTTACACTTGGGGCACAGCGGACTCTGATCAAAGTCAATATCCGCCGCTTTTAATTGAATGGAACTGCCGCAATGGGGGCAATCCAACGAGAGTTCTTCATCCGCATCATCGTCGTATTCGCCGTCATCCTCATCGTCGTCGGGATCCTCGTCGCCAAAGAGCACTTCTTCCATATCGGTTAAATCTTCATCGATGGACTCCATATACTCGTCAAGCTCCTCCATATCGAGCTCCATCTCATTGATCTTTTGAGCCATTTCGTCCATCACGGACAGCATTTCCAACATCAGCTTATGCTCGTTTTGTTCTTTGGAAAGGTTCATTCCCTCAGCCAGGCCACGCAGGTAGGCAGTGCGATCAACCAAATTGCTCATATAATCTCCTTTCGCCACGTCACAAAGGATGGGCGTTGTTTATGGGTTTAGCAGCGCTCCATATACTCGCCGGTGCGGGTGTCCACGCGGATACGGTCGCCGGTATTGATAAACAGGGGCACCTGCACCTGATAGCCGGTTTCCAGGGTGGCGGGCTTGTAGGTGTTGCTGGCGGTATCACCTTTAAAACCAGGCTCCGTATCGGTGATTTCCAGTTCCACAAAGTTGGGCGCAGCCACGCTGAAGGCGCTGCCCTTAAAAAACCGCATCGTTACGTTTGTTCCTTCCTTGACAAAGGGAATGGCATCCTCCACTTGATCCCTGTTCAGCGGTATCTGCTCGTATGTCTCTACGTCCATGAAGTGGTAAAGGTCGCCATCCTGATAAACATATTGCATCTCCTTAGTTTCCACGATGGCCCGCGGCATTTTGTCCGTCGGATTAAAGCTGCGTTCCACCACCGCGCCGGTCATGACGTTTTTAATTTTCGTCCGCACGAAAGCAGCACCTTTGCCCGGCTTCACATGCTGAAAGTCCACGATGTTCCACACGCCGCCGTCCCATTCGATGGTGATTCCCTTCCGAAAATCGCCTGCCGTAATCATTCGTCTTCCTCCGATCGCTATTGAACATATAAGTAGGGCTTACCGATAGAATTTACAGGACGATCATATCCCGTGTGGGTAACGTCAGCACCTTGCATCCGTCTTTGGTGACAACAACCGTGTTTTCAATCCGCACGCCGCCGACGCCGGGCAAATAAATTCCGGGTTCCACCGTCATCACCTGGTTTTCTACCAGCGCACCGGTAGCGCTGGTACTGAAACGGGGGTCTTCATGAATGTCAATGCCCAGGCTGTGTCCAAGGCCATGGCCAAACCGTCCTTCGTAGCCCTGGCTGTCAATATACGCTCTGGCCACAGCGTCCATCCCGCGGCAATCCTTACCGGCGGCCACGGCGTCCTGCGCCCGCTGCTGGGCCTCCAGCACGATGCGGTATATCTTTTTCATCTCTTGGCCGGGTTCTTCCAGGGCGATGGTCCGGGTCATGTCCGCACAGTAACCGCCAACCTTTGCCCCAAAATCCAAGGTGATCATGTCTCCGGGGCAAATCCGGTAGTCGCTAGCCACCGCATGTGGCAGCGAACCGTTTACGCCGGCTGCCACAATGGGGGTAAAGGCGGCGGTATCCGCCCCTAGAATGCGCATATCATACTCCAGCATGAAAGCGATCTCTCTTTCCGTCATGCCCGCCTTGATTTTTGGTAGAATTCCTTCAAAAGCGTCTCCTGTGATCTTGCATGCCTTTTGGATCAAAGCCAGTTCATCATCGTCCTTGATCTCGCGCAGCCGTTCCGCCGCGCCGCCCGTGCTCCTCCACTCCACACCGGGCACCGAATCCTTAATTGTCGTGAAATGACGCACAGTTAACGAATTGTCCTCGTAAAAGATAGTGCCAATACCCAGCTTCTCCCGTAGGATGCCCACGAAGCTTTCCTCGGGGTGCTCCCTGTCGGTCATATAAACCTGAAAGGATTCGGTCTGGCGTTCCGCCTGCTCCGTGTATCGGAAATCCGTAACCACCGCCTGTTCTTCCGCCGATAAAAACAGCATTCCCTCGCCCGTATAGCCTGAAACATAAAACATATTGGAAGGATTGTGGAGCAGTACGGCTTGATTTTCAGAAATTTTCATCGTCTCCAGCAATCGCTTAATCCTGCTTTTCATTGCATAGCCTCCTCATTTGAACGCATATAGATTGTGATGGCTTTTGGCTGCCGCCAGTTCTAAGTCTACCACAAATGAAAAAACCGCGCCACCTCTTTTTCACGAATGATTTCGCAATCCTTCTTCTATGGCCGTCGATCCTCTCCGCGATATACAACAAGCGGCTGCACAGCTCCCTGGCCATATACGTAGGGCGCAAGTTCCACTGACGATGACTTCCCCAGTTTTCCCATTACCCTTTCCGCATCCTCCCCCTCCAGAAGAACAGGCTGAAAATTGTTGGTGCGCCTTTCTCCGCTGATGCGGAATGGATACAGGACTGTCCGCATGGTTTCGAGCTGTCCGTCACGAAAGGATATCTCAACCCTAAGGAGGCAGGCATCCATATCCCTGGGGCGAAGGTTACCGCCAAAACAGCAATTCCCCAAACTATAGAATACAGGAGTATTCCCGAGCATTTCCATGCCCTGCACCACATGGGGATGGTGCCCCACCACCAAGGAAACGCCGTTTCCCGCGGCATATTGAGCCGCGGACCGTTGTGCGACCGTAGGCTTGGATGCATATTCCTCCCCGCCGTGCAATGTATGCGCGATCCATTGACAGCCAACCCTCTTCAGCACATTTAGCTGCTTATCCATCGTCTCCCGCCTGGAACCGTCCAAAGCGAACATGCTGCCCGTAAAGCCGATACGCATTCCCTCCTTCTCAAGCACAGTCACTGTATCCTCGCCGAAGAAAGCAATGCTTTCCTTCTCCAACGCCGCCTTCGTATCCGCATATCCCTGCTGGCCATAATCGAATGTATGGTTATTGGCCAGGTTTACACACTCCACACTGCCCAGCTTCAAAACGGACGCATAAGACGGATGACCAATGAAATGAAATTTTCTGCCCGGCGACTTTGCCAGGGCTCGGTCAGACAGTACCCCCTCCAGGTTAACCACTGTAAAATCGTCCGCGGCAAAAAACGATT
>WRHG01000224.1 GCA_009783365.1 Clostridia bacterium
AGGAACAACTCAAGATGATTTTTGCAAGCTATCCGCTGGCAGAAAAGATATTGGATATTGTGTATGAGTTTAAATCGATATTTAAAATGAAATGTCGCGAGCCGCGCTGGATGGCCGGGAAGTGGCAAAGGAGACTGGCCGAATAGGAATATGATATAATCAGACGAAAACCTTGAGGAACGAAAAGGGAAAAAGAAAAGGGCGATGAGGTTTTACGTTACATGTTAGCGCATGTAACCCTCAGGGCCCTTTTCTTTTGCCTCAAAAGCACATTGATTATATGGTATTCAGGGCCGATGTGCAAGGCAAATTTTTACGACAGGGCCTGGGTCATGCACACAGTTGAGGAATTGGTACGGCGCTGCGTAGTGATATGCCCGCTTTGCGGCGGTCCGCTTACCGTTCATTGTTGCTATCGGAGGCATATCAGGGATGGGAATGGCAGCCGCCACGATGGCTGGATCGCCCAGGGCAAATGCGAGACCTGCAAAAAATATCCGTCGCTGATCCCGGAATTTATCATGCCGTATAAGCATTTTGAGGCGGCGGTGATAGAGGCGGCTATATGGGAGGTGGAGGAAAAAGGGGATCTGGGTTTAAGCAGCTGTCCCGCCGACGAGTCAACGATACGGCGATGGATCCATCAGTTCGGGGAACGGGGCGCACAGGCGGTTGGATGGCTGCTGTCTATACTTTACGCGGTATACGACGAGCGGATCGGCGCGCTGGAACTGCAAAACAAAGGATTGCTCAAACAGCTCGCCCGCCTGGCGCGGGAAATCCCGGCCCCCGAAACCGACGGGACGATCAGCAGGGTTAACATCATCCTCACGAGCCACAATGCCGGGTTCTTGTGACAGGGAGAAAACTTCATATGGGTTGCCGTGAATGGCCGAAACGCTTTTGCTATGATGGAAAAAACGAAAGGGGCGAGGCGGATGGAACGGCAAAACAAGGTTGCGACATCGACAGAGCGGTATGAAATGATCGCGCCGCTGCTGGCGGATGGGCTTTGCGCCGCCGAGAAACGGCAGATCAGGCTGGAAATCATGGAAAAGCACGGTATTTCAGGGCGCACGCTGCGCAGATGGCAGGAGAATTACCGCAAATACGGCCTGAAGGGGCTGGAGCCTGTGGAGCGGCCGGAAGCGGGGAGCTTTAAAGCGATACCCGGCGAAATTCTGGAACTTGCCATGGGGTACAGAAAGGAACTGCCCGAGCGCAGCGTCCGCAGCATCATCAGTCTTTTGGAGAAGGAAGGCCATATCAAGAAGGGCTCGGTCTCGCGTTCCACTTTGACACATAATTTATTGAAGCTGGGCCACAGCACTAAGCAACTCCGCCAGGAATCTGGCGCGCATGCCGCGCGGCGGTTCGTCCGCAAGGGGCGCAATACCCTTTGGCAGTCGGACGTCAAATTCGGGCCAAGCGTACCGGATGGGAAAGGCGGAATGCGCCGGACCTATCTGGCGACCTTTATAGACGACGCCACCCGCGTGGTCTGCCACAGTGAGTTCTACCTGAACCATCGCGTCCCTATTTTGGAGGACTGCTTCCGAAAGGCCATGCTTAAATTCGGGAAACCCGACGCCGTCTATGTGGATAACGGCAAAGAATTTGTATCCCGCTGGATGCGTATCGGCTGCGCCCGGCTGGGCATTCGCCATATCACGGCCAGGCCCTATTCGCCCGAATCCAAAGGCAAGGTGGAACGGTTCAATGGTTACGTCGATGCGTTCATGCGCGAAGCCGCCCTCGTTAAGCTTGAAAGCCTGTCCCACCTTAATCAGCTTTACCGGGCTTGGCTGGAGGAAGCCTATCAGCATAAGGAACACAGCGGACTTGATGGCCGGACGCCCATGGCGTGTTTCCAAAGGGATGAAAAAAGCGTGAGATTCGCAACGCCGGAAGAATGTTACGATGCCTTTTTGCACGAGGAAACCCGCATGGTCGATAAAACAGGCTGCTTTTCTTTACAAGGCGTTACCTATGAGGCCGGCGCCTCATTCATACGCAAAAAGGTGGACGTTCGTTTTGACCCGTTCGACCTCACTGTCGTTGAGGTCTGGCATGGCGGCGCAAAACAGATGGACGCCAAAATGCTGGTCGTCGGCGAGTTTACGCAGACCAAACACCCGGAAAAAGCCGCTGTTGAGATAGGCCGGTCCCGGCTTTTGGACGCCTATGCCGCGGCAAATGAGAAACGGCGCAAAAATGCCGCCGGCGTCCTCACTTTTAGCGCCAAGGAGGATAAGAACGATGTTTGAAGCCTTCTTTAACTTCACCCATACGCCTTTCCAGAGGGATGTCCCGCCTGACGCGCTGTATCTTACCCCACCCCTCAAGGCTTTGCAGGACAGGCTTTCCCATAGTGTTAAGAACCGTTATTTCCTCATCGTGACAGGCGATTCCGGCTGCGGTAAAACCACCGCCATCCGCCAGTTCATCGCTGGGCTGGATCCCATGCGCACTGTGGCCCTTTATGTTTCCGAAGCCAATCTCACCCCGCGAAATTTCTACTTCGATGTGCTCAATCAGCTTGGGATCAAACCCCATTTCTACAGAGGAGACGCCAAACGCCAGTTGATGAAAGAAATCTTAATCCATAGCGCCGATCACAAGCTGCCGGTCATTATCATTGATGAAGCCCACTTGTGCAACATGGAAATGCTTACCGAGATCCGCTTTCTGCTCAACTTCAACATGGACTCCCACAGCCCCATGGCCCTCATCCTTGTCGGCCAGTCCGAAATCCGCGACATCCTCAAAAAGCAAGTCTATGAAGCCATCTCCCAGCGCATTGACCTGCGCTGCCATATCCCTCCCTTGGATCACGCCCAAACCACGGAGTATATCGCCGCCCATCTCCATTACGCCGCCGGTTCCCCTTCGGAGATTTTTACCGGTGCGGCTATCTCGGCCATCTTCGACTTTTCCGCCGGGTTACCCCGCAAAATCAACCGGCTTGCTACCCTTTGCCTGATGCACGCCGCCCAAACCAACAAACGCTTTATTGACGACCACATGGTTTCTCTCATTATTGACGGCGAACTCTCCTGGTAACATTTTGCCTCTTTATGGCGGGCTTTCTTCCACGGGTGGAGGGTAGGGCTACGTGTTGGGGATCACGACCTGAGCGCCTTCCGTGGGGACGTGAGCAATTCACGGTTCCTCTGGTGGCTTGCGTCACCCGGGGAAGAAAGCCCGCCTTTTTGCTTGCGTCCTCTCATGCGTTAATTCCCCCTCGCACCTCCGGCCAGCTATACTGCCATTTTATGCGGCCAGTTTACCGGGCTCTTTCCCGGCCATCCAGCGCGGCTCGCGACACCTACGTCTATCATGGCGGCAATCGGACAAGCAACAAAACACGGGGTCATTATCAAATCAGGTGGCGCTTTAGAGCGCATGGGGAAAGTGAAC
>WRHG01000225.1 GCA_009783365.1 Clostridia bacterium
GATCATATCGATACCCACCGCGCCGTATACCAGACGTTTGGCTGTCGCTACGAACCGATTTCCCGGCCCGACGATTTTATCCGCTTTCGGGATGGTTTCCGTTCCGTATGCCGCCGCCGCAATTCCATGCGCCCCCCCGATTTTGTAAATTACCTCAACCCCGCAGCACGCCGCCGCGGCCAGAATCACATCCGCCACTTTACCGTCCGCCTTTACCGGTGTAAAGATAACCACATCCTTTACCCCGGCTATGGCGGCGGGGATGGCATTCATCAGCACAGTGGAAGGGTAAGCCGCGGTTCCCCCCGGCACATAGAGCGCAACCCTTGCAAGCGGGCGGGCGATCTGCCCCATCATCACGCCGTCTTCCCGATATATCCCCCATGACTTTTGCGCCTGACAGGCGTGGTATTCCTTAATTTGGCCGCAGGCTCTGCGCAAAATCCGCATGAAGCCGTCGCCCGCGCGATTGATCGCGGTCTTCATCTCGTCCCGGCTGACCGTCAGGTTTTCACCCGCAAACCC
This sequence comes from Clostridia bacterium, assembly GCA_009783365.1. The sequence goes on from WRHG01000225.1 coordinate 526, forward strand.
GTCGAATTTTGCACAATAACTACGAACCGCTCTGTCGCCTCTTGCCTTCACGTCCCGCAAAATTTCCCGTACGGATTCCGCTACGGTTTCATCCAACTCCGTTTTTCGGTTCGCAATCCCCGATAAATCTCTGTTGAGCCGCATATCCAAACACCTCAATCATTTCTGATGCCTATGATAGCACGCTGCGCATCGAAGCGCAACGCTTCGGCGGCAATCCAAAAATCCTTTACATATTCCCCGTGTTTCTGCTATAATAAGCACAATCAAAATCATGTGCGCCACCGCACGGAAACATCGTAAGGAGGAATCGGATTATGAGGAAAAGCATCGCACTTCTTTTGGTTCTGACACTAACCCTGGGCATGGGCGCCGCCGCCTTGGCCCAAGGCGACACCTATGAGATCGCTCTGGTGACCGATGTCGGCAACATTGACGACCGCAGCTTCAACCAGGCTTCTTGGGAAGGCGTGGTGGAATACGCCACGGCCAACGACGTAACGTATAGCTATTACAAGCCCTCCGAGGATACCAACCTGGCCCGGGAGGAAACCATGCGCGAAGCCATCGGAAAGGGAGCCAAAGTGCTTGTACTTCCCGGTTTCCTGTTCTTCGAGTCCGCAGCTGTGATTGCCAAAGAGTTCGCCGATGTGCAGATCCTGCTGATAGACACAACTCCCGCCGAGGAAGGCCTCCAAAACATCTATTCCGTACTGTACCAGGAAGAGCAGAGCGGTTTCTTCGCTGGCTACGCGGCCGTGAAGGACGGCTACAAGAAACTGGGCTATCTGGGCGGCATGGCTGTCCCCGCCGTGGTACGCTACGGCCATGGCTATGTGATGGGCGCGGAATACGCCGCCCAGGAAATGGGCCTCACAGATGTGGAGATCAAGTATTGGTACAGCGGTTCCTTCCTCCCCAACGATGAGATCAAGATTAAAATGAGCGGCTGGGCCACCGAAGGAACCGAAGTGGTCTTCGCCTGCGGCGGCGGTATCGTATGGAGCGCGCTGCTGGCAGCCGAGGAGGCCGATACCGTGGTTATTGGTGTGGACGTGGACCAGTCGTCCCTCGATCCGCGCATCATCACCTCCGCCATGAAGCATCTGCAGAAATCTGTTGTTGACGCATTAACCGCCCTGTACGCAAACGGCGGCACCTGGGGCGAACTGGGCGGCATCGTAGCCACCTTGGGCGCCGAGAGCGGCGACGTTGGCATCCCCACCGCCCCGGAATCCTGGCGGCTGAAAAACTTCACCGTGGACGAGTACAACGCAATCTTTGAAAAGGTTATGGCCGGCGAAATTGAAATCTCCCCCGATGTGGAGAACACGCCTGCCGTGACGGCCGTGACGGTGGACTACCAAGAGTAATCAACCCTTTGCCAATGGAAAGGTCGGGCACGCGCCCGGCCTTTCCAAGTTTTGGCTTTTACGCACACCGCAGATAAGGGGCTGGATGAATGAGTGAATACGTCATCGAAATGCTTGATATCACTAAGGTTTTTCCCGGCATCGTCGCCAACGACCGCATTACCCTCCAACTGAAAAAAGGCGAGGTCCACGCGTTGCTTGGCGAAAACGGCGCTGGCAAGAGCACTTTGATGAGCGTGCTGTTCGGGCTGTATACGCCGGACGGCGGCATCATCAAAAAAGACGGAGAAGAGGTGGCGATCCAGAACCCCAACGACGCTAACCGCCTCCACATCGGCATGGTACATCAGCATTTCAAGCTGGTGGAGGTGTTCACCGTATTGGATAACATCATCCTTGGGGTGGAACGGACCCGGCGGGGCTTTTTACAAAAAAGGGAGGCGCGCGAACAGGTGCTGGCCCTGAGCGAAAAGTACGGGCTCCTGGTGGACCCGGACGCCCTGATTGAAAACATCTCCGTGGGTATGCAGCAACGGGTGGAGATCCTGAAAATGCTGTTCCGCGACAATGAGATACTGATCTTCGACGAACCTACCGCCGTGCTCACCCCCCAGGAGATAGAGGAGCTGATGCGCACCATGCGCAGCTTCACGGAGGAGGGCAAAAGCATCCTTTTTATCACCCACAAGCTGAACGAAATCATGGCCGTGGCGGATCGATGCACCGTGCTGCGCAAGGGCAAGTGCATCGGCACGGTAGATGTGGCAAACACCACCAAAGACGAACTGGCAGAAATGATGGTGGGCCGCAAGGTGAACTTCGCGGTGGAGAAGGCCCCGTGTAAAGCCGGAGAACCGGCCCTCCGGGTACAGAATCTGACGGTGGCCCAGGGCCGCCATGCCAAAAAGAAGGTTAACAACGCGAGTTTTTCCGTGCGTAAGGGCGAAATCGTGGGCATTGCCGGCATCGACGGAAACGGCCAGACCGAGCTTGTCTACGCCCTTACCGGGCTGATGAAGCCGGAGAGCGGCGCGGTGTACTTGGGCGATCAAAACATCACCCACGCAAGCATCCGTGCCCGCAACGACTGCGGCATCAGCCACATTCCCGAGGACCGGCATAAACACGGCCTGGTGCTGGACTACACCCTGGCGGAGAACCTGATTTTAAAAAGTTATCACAAGCCGGAATACCAACATTCGGGATTCCTCAAATTCGACGCCATGTACGAGCACGCGGATCTGCTGATCCGTCAGTTCGACATCCGCTCCGGCCAGGGCGGGGGCACAGTGGCCCGCAACATGAGCGGCGGCAATCAGCAGAAGGCCATCGTGGCCCGGGAGCTTAACCTCCAGCCGGAGATCCTCATCGCGGTACAGCCCACACGTGGTTTGGACGTAGGCGCTATTGAGTACATACACAAGCAGATCATTGCCGCTCGGGACGAGGGCAAGGCCGTGCTGCTGGTGAGCCTGGAACTGGACGAGGTGATGAACG
>WRHG01000226.1 GCA_009783365.1 Clostridia bacterium
GATATGAGACCTTCGGTCATGAGCCGTATATGCCAAAACTGAACCTTGGTCACGAGGGATGCGCGGAGTATTTTCTGGAGGTGGGCCGCTATTGGATGGAACAATGCGGCGTCGACGGCTGGCGGCTGGACGTAAGCCCGGAGGTCTGGCCGGCTTTTTGGCGTAAATTCCGGACCATGATGAAGAGTGTAAACGCGGAAAGCCTTATGGTGGCGGAATGTTGGGACGACAGCCGGGAGTGGCTGTGTCCTGGCGATATGTTTGATTCTACTATGCACTACGTATTGAGCCGCGCTCTGTGGAACCGCTTCTGCCGTCATTGTATTACGACGGAGGCCTTTGACGGGGTGGTGAACCGGGCCGCCATGATGTACCCGCACCGGAATCAGGAGGTGCTGTGGACTTTCCTGGGCAGCCATGATACGGAGCGGTTTCTTACCCGGGCCGGCGGAAATGAACGTATGCTGCGTGCCGCCGTCTTCTTCCAGTTCACCTGCCTGGGCGCGCCTATCATCTATTATGGGGATGAGCTGGGCATGGAAGGGGGTGAGGATCCGGACTGCCGCCGGCCCATGGCTTGGGACAGGGCGGAAAGCAGCGGGATCCGCCGGCATTTTGCCCGGCTAGCCCGGTTAAGGGGCGAGCACGAAGCCCTGCGGCTAGGGGCTTTCCGTACGGTGGAGGCCAGGGAAAATGGCCTGTATGCCTATCTGCGCCTCTCGGACGGGGAATGGCTGCTCTGTGTGCTGAATACGGCTTTGGAACCGTTAAGAGGCTGGCTGACCCTGCCGGAGGACAAGGCCGGGCTTGCTGTACTCCACGACTGGTACGGAGGTTGCGATCTGACGGTGCGGGACGGAGCGGTGCTGGTCTGCCTCGATGTGGGGGAAGGAATGATTTTGGGCGTATAAGGAACGGAGGCAGAGGAGGTAAGGATCATGAAGGAGCTGCTGGAGGCCATGGAGCGCGAGGGCATGGGCAAGGCGGGCGGGATCGTGAAGGTGGATATGTTTTTGAACCACCGGCTGGATACAGGCTTGTTGGTGCGGATGGGGGAGGCCTTTCGTGAAGCCTTTGCGGGAAGCGTTGCCGATGTAATCCTGACGGTGGAAAGCAGCGGCATCGCCGTGGCGGTAACCACCGCACAAGCTTTTGGCAACTTGCCCGTGATCTTCGCCAAAAAAGGAAAGCCGGCTACCCTGTCGGATGATGTGTATGTCAGCCGGGTTTACAGCTACACAAGGGGAGAGCGATGTCCCATTTCCGTGGCCAAGGCATTGCTGCCGCAGGGCGTGCGGGCGCTCATCATCGACGATTTTTTAGCCAATGGCGAGGCGGCCCATGGGCTGGTAGAGATTGCCCGGCAGGCCCAAGCCCATGTGACGGGAATCGGCGTATGTGTTGAAAAAAGCTTTCAATCCGGCGGCGCCCAGTTGCGCCGCGAAGGATATAAAGTGGTTTCCCTGGCCACGGTGGAGGGCATCCAAGGGGGAAAACTGCTGCTGGCGGAGGGCAGGGATGCTTGACAGGGCGGAAGCGCCATGGTAAGCTATGAACGGCGGACGAAACAGGGAGTGTTGGCATATCTGCTGCCGGCTCGCTGAAGGCGTCCGCGTTAAGACGAAGATCCATCTGAAACGGAGTGCGGCGAATGCGCAAATAATCCTGCCAGGGACCCGTATAGGAGAAGGAACGGCTGTGATGGTGCGCCTTATGGCGCGTTGTTGCGGCTGTTGGCAGGAAAACGGCGGCCGGGGCTCTGTTTTTTTGTACGCTTAACATCCGGCTGCATGTCGGATATAAGGCCCTTCCTCCTTCCTATGCTCGCAACATCAAGGAGGGCTCGGAATGGCGCAAGTTTTGATTCATGATCTCACTTTTGCCTATGAAGGCAGTTATGTGAATGTTTTTGAACACATCAGCCTCACCCTGGACACCTGTTGGCGGCTGGGTCTTGTGGGGCGCAACGGCCGTGGAAAAACCACCTTTCTAAGGCTTCTGGCGGGCGGGCTCTCATACCGGGGAAACATCGACATGCCCCTTGTACCCGTGTACTTTCCTTTAAATATGGAGGATCCCGCCGGGCTTAGCATCGACGGGATACGGAGCATAGCGGCGCATACGCCGGAGTGGAGGCTGCTTCGGGAACTGAACTTGTTGCAGGTGGACGAAAGCGCCTTGTACCGCCCCTACGAGACCCTCAGCAAGGGAGAGCAAACCAAGGTGCAGCTGGCGGCGCTCTTTGCCAGGGAGGATGGGTACCCGCTCATCGACGAACCCACAAACCACCTGGACATACAAGGCCGGGAAGCGGTGAGCGGCTACCTGCGCGGTAAGGACGGCTTTTTGCTGGTGAGCCATGACCGGGCTTTCCTCAACCATTGTGTGGATCATGTCCTTTCTATCAACAGGAAGGACGTCACGGTGCGCAAGGGGGATTATGAAACCTTCCGGCGGGATATGGAGCGCCAGAATCAGCATGAGCGTGATGAAAATCAAAGGCTGCAGAAGGAAATACGGCGTTTGACGGAAAGCGCGCGACGCACGGCCCAATGGAGTCAGGCTGTTGAAAAAAGCAAGCGCGGCATCGACAGGAGCGGCGGAGGCGCCTGTGATAAGGGTTACATAGGCGCGCGCAGCGCGGATATGATGAAGCGATCCCTGCATACGAAACAGCAGCGGGAGCGGGCTCTGGAGGAGAAGAGCAGCCTTCTGAAAAATGTGGAAAAAGTAGGGGAATTACGGCTTTCGCCCTTGATTCATCACAGCAAGACGCTGGTGGAGGTACGGGACGCGCAGGTGCGCTATGGAGACCGGGTGATCTGCGACCGGCTTTCGTTAACCCTGCGCCGGGGAGAACGCCTTGCCATCACCGGAAAAAACGGGACGGGCAAGAGCAGTATTTTGCGGTCGATATGCGGTCTTTCCACCGCGCTGCGGGGAGACATTTCCATGGCTGGCGGTCTGCGCATTTCCTATGTTTCCCAAGACACGGATACGCTGCGGGGATTCCTGAAGGCGTATATGGAAACCTGGGGGCTGGACGAAACCCTGTTCAAGACGGTCCTGCGGAATATGGATTTTGACAGGGAGCAGTTCGATAAGGATCTGCGGGATATCAGCGAGGGGCAAAAGAAGAAAATCCTGCTGGCAACAAGCCTTTGCCAGCAGGCTCACCTATATGTATGGGATGAGCCCCTGAACTACATGGATATCTTAAGCAGGGTTCAGGTGGAGAAGCTGCTGCTGGATGCCAAACCTGCCATGTTGCTGGTAGAACACGACCGCGCTTTCCTGGATCGGGTTTGCACAGGAACGGTGGAGTTGCATCCCGTTACCCCATGACCATGCCGCCGTTAGG
>WRHG01000227.1 GCA_009783365.1 Clostridia bacterium
TTCCGGCGGAGGATGCGTTCCCCTACGCCCTGCGCTTGGTGAGCGAGGTTCTTTCCAGCAACGGCTCCAGTTCGATGGCTTCCGTATGCGGCAGCACCCTGAGCTTGATGGACGCGGGTGTTCCCATTAAAAGCCCTGTGGCTGGCGTGGCCATGGGTCTCATCAAGGACGCAGACAGCGAGAATGTAGCTGTTCTGACGGATATCCAAGGCTTGGAGGATTTCCTGGGGGATATGGACTTCAAGGTGGCTGGAACGGTGAATGGAATTACCGCCATTCAGATGGATATCAAGATCGCGGGAATCGACAGGTCCATATTGGAACGGGCGTTAAGTCAAGCCCTGGAAGGCCGGCTGCATATTCTAAAAACCATGCTGGATACACTGGGGCAGGCCCGAGAACATTTAAGCAGGTATGCGCCGAAGATCATTCGCTTTACCATTAATCCTGAGAAGATACGGGAGGTTATCGGGCCTGGCGGCAAGATGATCAATAAGATCATTGCGGAAACGGGTGTGAAGATCGACATTGAAGATGACGGCCGGGTGTATATTGCCACGCCGGACGAAGATGCCGCCGGCAAGGCCCGTAAAATCATTGAAGGCATAGCCAAGGATGTGGAAGTGGGCGACGTGTACCTTGGTAAGGTGGTACGCATCATGAACTTCGGCGCGTTCATTGAACTGACTTCCGGTAAGGATGGTATGTTGCATATCAGCAAAATGGCGGACCACCGTGTGGAAAAGGTGGAAGATGTGATGAGCGTAGGCGATGAGATAGAGGTGAAGGTGAGTGAGATTGACGCTCAGGGCAGGGTCAACCTGATCCGTAACGACATCGTATATCCGGCCTTTGGCGGAGAAGGACCGCGGGGTGGCGTACGCGCGCGTCCCCCTCGTCGCGATACGGGCGCGCCGGGCGGAAACCCCCATCATGTTTGATCGGGCAACACTATCCAACGGCCTCCGCCTGGTGGGAGAGCGCCTGCCTTATGTAAGGAGCTGTACCGTAGGCGTGTGGGTAAAGGTTGGCTCCATGAATGAACAGCGCAGCGAAAACGGCCTGTCGCACCTTATCGAACACATGGTGTTCAAGGGAACCGCCAGCCGGAGCGCCAGAGATATCGCTGAAGAGATGGACGCGGTGGGAGGCCAGCTAAATGCTTTTACCAGCAAGGATTGCACCTGTTTTTACGCCAAGGTGATTGACGAGGACCTTCCGCTGGCAATTGACATTTTAAGCGATTTGGCGCTGCACCCGGTATTTGGCGAGGATGACCTTCAAAAGGAACGAGGCGTGGTGCTGGAAGAAATAGCCATGGTGGAGGACACGCCGGAGGATCTGGTCCATGAACTGCTGTGTGAAGCGCAGTATTCCGGTTCCCTTAAGCACCCGATCCTGGGAACATCCCGGCGCATCCGCGGCTATCGGCGGGACGATCTGCAAAACTATTGGCGGCGCCATTATGCGCCGGGAACGATGGTGCTGGCTATCGCGGGCAATTACGACTGGAATCACTTTTTGGATTTGGCTGAGAAATGCTTTCAAAGCTTAAGCGGCTTACCCCGGGAGGAGGGACCCGCTTTTGCCAAGCAAGCCGTTAAGAGCGGCAGGAAGGCTAGGGAGAAGGACACGGAGCAGATCCATATTTGCATGGGGTATCCGGGCGTACCACTGGGCGAAGAAGATTTGTACCCCCTGTCTGTTTTTAACAACATCCTTGGCGGAGGTATGAGCAGCCGGTTGTTTCAAAGGATTCGAGAAGAATTGGGCATTGCGTACAGCATTTATACTTACCTCAGCAGTCACCCCGGATGCGGCGTATTTAACGTCTACGTTGGGACTTCGCCGGGGAACGGCGAGACCGTGCTGGCGGAAATGCAGGCGCAAATTGTAAAATTGTTACGCGGCGGTGTGGAGGAAAAGGAGTTCAATAGCGCCAAGGCCCAACTCCGGGGAAGCTACGTGCTGGGGTTGGAAAGTTCCAGCGGCCGGATGCAAAGCATTGGGCGCAGCCTGCTGTTGCTGGAACGGTTGAAGGATCCGGAGGAACAGCTTCGCAAAATCAGCGCCGTGACCATGGAAGACGTACTGCGCGTGGGCGCCGGCGTACTGAAGGCCAAGCCCAGTGCGGCTATTGTTGGCAAGGATGCGGAGCGTTATCTGCAAATGATCGGAGCGTAGCATATGGATAAGCTTGAACATATTTTTGCTTTGCAGAAAGGCTTTCAGGACCAGTTGAAACGGGAACGGCGGCTGGAGTCTATTTCGCCTGAGGAATGGCTGCAAAAGCAAACGCTGGCCATGATATCCGAGTTGGCGGAGTTGCTGGAAGAAGTGAATTTTAAATGGTGGAAGAATCCGCATGTGTTGAATCAAGAAGCTGTATGGGAAGAGTTAAGCGACATCCTGCATTTTTTCATCAGCATGTGTATTGAAGCAGGAATGAAAGCGGAGGATTTATACCGTGTTTATGTGGGTAAAAATCACGAGAATGTGCTTCGACAGAAAGGCAGAAGCGAAAAACCGGGATATGCGGTAGAGGAGTAGGGGAATCCGCGAAACACTGATAAGGAGAAAGCCTATGGCGCAAGAAGCGATTGAACAAGCCACCCGGCAGTTGATCGGCACCATCCGGGACAGCGAAGAATACACCGTTTATCAGGCGCTGAAGGAGGCGGTCATGAGCGATAATACAAACTGCGCAATGCTTGCGGAGTATCAGAAAGCGCAGATGGAATTGCAGGCGGCGGCTGTCTGCGGCAAGAATGCGGACGCGGAAGCAACGCAGCGGTTTTCTCGGCTTTCCAGCCTGCTATTCATGAACAATGAGGTGGCGCAGTATTTGATGGCTCAATTGCAGCTGCAAAAGATAGTAGGGGAGATCTGCCAGCGAATGATGGATGCCGCTGGGCTGGAGGTGCGATTGCCCGGAATGTGAGGAGGATTTGCGTGGCCAGAGGAGAGCGGACCCGGGAATATGACCACGAGTCTCTTCGGGATGAGAGAGAATACGGCTTTTTTTGGTACAGCGGGTTTTGGCATATACTGCGCCCGGCGCTGGTTGTCATGGCTGCGCTTGTGCTGGTTTTTGGCTTGCTGTCTACTGTGTACGGAATTGTTGACAGAAGTTTTTTAAGCCCGGTGGATGCGTTGGATGAGGCTGAAATTCCCTTTGCCATTCCCAGCGGCGCAAGTCTGACCAAGGTAGCCAACAGCCTGGAAGAGCAGGGCCTCGTAAAAAATCGATCCGTATTTAAGTATTACTGCGATTTCGCCGGTTTGGGCCAGAAGATACAGGCGGGGGAGAACCAATTCAACAAAAACATAGGCTAGTTCGGAAATGCAAATACGGTTACC
>WRHG01000228.1 GCA_009783365.1 Clostridia bacterium
CCTTTGTCAGAACGACCCCATATGAGAGGTCTGATGATCTCTCAGGGGTTCTTTGACAAATACCGGCTTTTGTCCGGTCATACAAGACCCACCGGGTACGTTACCGCCCGGCGCCGCGCGCGAGGATCGTACAGCGGATTTATCCGCTGGCACGGGAGCGCCCGCGCTTTCGCCCACTTCGGCTGTCTTTACAGCAGCCGGAGGATCGGGGCGGGAGTCCGGCAGATATAAGGCGCCGTTCGGAAATGATACTTCCCTGAACCTGACTGGAAAAGGGCCCGCGATGTAGGAAAGCGCGGGGGAACGCTCGCTGTGTTTGAAAAAGAATGCAGCTTGGTTTCATGCGCGGCTCCATGCCGCGGCTCGGTGATGTCACAAGCTAAACAATCCACTTTCCGCAAACTATACATCTTAATTTGAAGATTACACGGTTGGCGGTTGGAATCCGGGGATTGGCGCACAGGACTACTGCGGAGGCGTTAATCCCCGGTATCGAGCCGCCAACGGAACGGAGGCACTATTTGAATGGAACTATTGGAAATGACTCATCTTTGAGTGAGATCATATATGACAATCCGCAGGGCGCGGGAACGCAATCATACAACCAGCACGGACGATTCCTTTTTACAGCATACGGTTGTGCCGTGTACGAGCGTCAGGTCAACGCCGGTTCATATGTCTATACGGCAGTCAGTCTGACCACCGGCAAAAAGGAAACACTCAGCCGCCGCAAAAACCAGCTTGCCGAGAGCGGCTACGCGGACATAGTGGAAAAGATTAGGAGTACGCCGATCTGCGGGGACGGCCGTTTCACGACAAACAGGAAACCGGGCACAAGCGTGGATCACGGTCACCTGACAAATACCCTACGCCACACCTTCACGGATATACTGCCACAATACGGCTACGCCGTCCGAAACAAGCAGATCGAACTGGCGGAGCATATCCTCACCGTGACCGAACGAAGGGGCATCACGCTGGCTGAGTCCGAGGTCGGCACCGGCAAGACCCACGCCTACTTGATTGCCACCGCACTCGTCAAGCGCGGCAGGATCAACGACATCAATCTGCGCGGTCACTATCCGAAGCAGGGCTGGGCAGCGTCGGCGTATATGCCGGTGGCCATCTCGACATCCAGCATTGCCCTGCAGAACGCCATTGACAAGGATTACATACCTGAAATCTCGCGGCTCCTAATCGAACACGACATTATCCGTGACCCGCTGGTATCGGCAGTCCGAAAGGGCAAAGAGCATTATGTCTGCGAGAGGCGGCTCCATTCCTTTAGTTTGGGAACGGACGAAAAGACTCGGGAGCTTCTTAAGCCATTCACCGGCGCGAACGCCCCTTTCGACCTCACCGGCGCGGACAGCCTGACACCGTATATGAAACGCCGTATCTGCGTTTCGGGCAAATGCGCCGAGAACTGCACCAATCAATGCCGTTATCGGCGCTACATCGGTTTCACCAATAGCCCGAAGATCGATTTTCTGATTACCAACCACAATTATCTTATCGCCGACAGGCTTCACCGTGCCGGCGGCAAACGTCCGCTTCTTCCTCACTACCAGCTTGTGGTCATCGACGAGGCGCACAAGTTCCTCGCTGCTGCGCGTTCCATGTACGGCTTGGAACTAACCGACAGCGAACTGCCGGAACTGGCGCGGGAGATCCATACATTAACAATCGGAAAATCCAACGGCGGCGTCAACGTCCACCGGTTCGCCAAGCAGCTGGAGGAGCAAAGCCAGCGGTTGTTCCAAAAACTCAACGATAACATTCCGGAGTCCGGCGATGGCGATGATGCGGAGCGGTTCAACGCTATCATGGACGATGACGTCAGCCACTATCTGAAAAATATCGCCGGCATCTCAGGCGATCTCGCTGACGCGGTGGAAGACAGCTATGTACAGGCGCTCTACAAGGATCGCCAATCCAAAGTGGTTTGGCGGCTTGATACCATAACCGAGCGAGTGACCGAGCTGCGGAAGCAGAGCAATCTCATCCACTGGCTGGAAAAGCGTATGGAGGGCGAAGCAGAGATAAACACGCTCTGTGCCATCCCCAAGGATTTTAATGAGAGGCTCTACCGTGATTTGTGGCGCGGCGGCATTCCTATCGTACTCACATCCGGCACCCTGTCGGCTGGCGGGGATTTCACCCGCACGAAGGAGACGCTGGGGATTGATCTTCTGCCGGCGCATAAGTTGTACGACACGACAATGCCTTCACCCTTCGACCATAAGAATAACGCATTACTGTATATCAGCGAGAACACGCCGTTTCCTGATAACAAGGATAAAGACTACATCATGTCTATCGCCGACGAAATCGAGCGGCTGGTGCTGGCGTCGCACGGTCACGCCGCCGTGCTGTTCACATCATATAGCGTGATGGGGCAAGTCCACGCCATTCTGAACCGGCGCGATCTGCCTTTCCCGCTGTTCAGATTGGAGCGCGGCGGTGTACACGCCATCGAGCGATTCAAGAAGATTGGCAACGGCGTTTTACTGGCGTCCGGCGCGCTGTGGGAAGGGATTGACATCCCCGGCGATACCCTCTCGATGCTCATCATCGTCAAGCTGCCCTTCGCTGTGCCGGATCCCATCGGGGACTATGAACGGTCGCTCTACGGCAGCATGGATACTTATAAAGCACGGTGCATCGTACCTGATATGCTGGTCAAACTCAAACAGGGCTTCGGTCGTCTCATTCGCTCCGAGACCGACACCGGCGTCGTGGCAATCCTCGACAGCCGGGCGAACAGCCGAGGTGCCTATCGGAACCGCGTGCTGACGGCTCTGCCGGAGTGCAAGGTCACGTCTAAAATCGCAGTAATCAGAGAGTTCTATGAAGAGAAAAAGGCGCCCGCTTATTTTGAGAGCGGGTTCTATTCATAAGGAGGAGCATATGGAATCCGTTATGCAAAAAATCCGGGAATCCCGTGAAGACAAATATAAAGGGCAAGATAAGTTATTTAATAATGAAACCGTCGTAGATGGATGTCAGGTGAAAATCAGGTTTGATGAGGTTGGCGACAGCAAAGTGATGTCAGCCATTAGATCAATGCTCATGTCTGCGCATCTGGATGCTGCGCTTGCCACTCCAGCCGGAGGTGAGTGAGCTTGAGTGAAAAGAAAAGAGTTTTTTGCCTCTACCGCGTATCCACACCGGGACAGCTTGATCGTCAGACAAGAGAAAACGCACAAGACGATATCCCCATGCAAAAACGCGCCTGCGAAGAATTCTGCGACAGGATGGGCTGGGAGATTGTCGATTCGCGTTCTGAAAAAGGTATATCCGGCTACAAAATATCCGCTAACGACCGCGATGCGATTA
>WRHG01000229.1 GCA_009783365.1 Clostridia bacterium
GAGCGTGTCCTTTTCAATCCCAATCCTGGGCGCGTGATCATACTCGCGCCATGCGTATTGACAAATCGCGGGAAGCACGTATAATTCCTCTCAACTTGTTTAATTTTTTAGCAACGTAAAAGCGATGAGTCGGGGCGCCGGGATTTGATTTGGAACATCGACAGAGAAGGACATTCACCGGCTGAAAGGTGTCCGCGGTGTATCGAACAAGGCTTAAAACCCGAAGAGCTTGAACGGAAACGACGCAAAGCGCGCGTTTGGTAGTACGTTCACGTGTCAGATCCACGTCACGGATCTTAAAGAGGAGGGGCCCGCCGGGCTCCTCAAGCAGGGTGGTACCGCGTGTGTAAAAACGCGTCCCTACATTAATTGATATGTGGGGGCGCGTTTTTTTATTTTGATTCACTGTAAAGGAGGCGAAAAAATTCAAGGGCTTCCTCTGTTGCCGGAGCGCATATTACTTGTCGGATTGGGTTGTCAGGATTGTAAAATTACTGAGGAGAAAGGTGATTACTCATGCAACAAGGTATTTTGATTATGGCGGTATTCTTCGTTATTGTGGGTTTTATCGTTTTGCGCAAACTCCCGGCCATGTTGGCCCTTCCCTTGGTCGCTTTCATCATCCCGTTGATTGCCGGCGTGCCTATTCTTGAAGTCAGCAACGTGATTATAGCCAGAGGCTCTTATTCCATGGCCGGCGCTCTGATAGCCAATATCTTCGGCGTCATGCTGGGCATGGTGATGAAAAAATGCAACATCACCCAGACAATCATCCGGAAGGCCGCGGAGTTGGGGGGCGACAAACCCGTCCTTATTTCCATAGCCATGTATACGGCCGTCGCGATAATATTTCTCGGCGCCGGCCAATTCGGCACCTACATCATGATAGCCACCATCGCTCTGCCGGTTATGATGACCGTCGGCGTTCCCGGCGTCGTCGCCCAGTCCACTTTGGCCCTGGCTTCCCACACGGGCAGCATCTGGAGCGTCTCCAACTGGGTTTACTTCCGCTCCCTTTTGGGCGTCGGCCTCGAGCAATGCATCGTGCCGGCGGCGATCACCACCGTGGTCTACGCCTGCGTGGGCTCGGCTTTCATCACCATTCAGGCCAGGCGGGTGAGTCCCGCCCAATGGGCCGCCATGGCGGAGGCAAAAGAAAATCAGCCCCAGACGGAGAACGCTCCGTGGTGCAGCCTGATAACTCCTATTCTGCCGATCATGCTGGTATTTTTCTTCAAGATGGAAGCCATTGCCGCGATGATTTTTGCCATGATTTATGCCTGCGTCACCACCAACTGGAAAAACATCATTGAGAACCTCACCGAGTCCATGCTGGAAGGTTTGGTTGAGGGCAGGCCCTCCTTTGTGATGAACTTCGGCATTGCCATGCTGGTGACTGCCGTTCGTTACGAGGCCGTGGCGCTGGCCGTCCAGCCTATCATAAACAGCGTGCTGCCAACCACGATGCTTGGCTATATAGCCTTCTTCTCCCTGCTGGCTCCTCTTCAACTGTACCGCGGCCCGATGAGCATTTGGGGCATGGGCGCCGGACTTGGGGCGTTGATGTCCGCCAGCGGCATCCTCACTCCTATCCAGGTAGCCTGCGCTTTGGTTATTCTCGACCGCTTCATGGCGGCGGACCCCACTTTGACCTACAATGTATGGGGCAGCGCCTATGTGGGCTGCGACGTCAACGATATTATGAAAAAATTGATTCCCTATACTTGGATCGTCGTTTTGCTTTCCATAACCGGCACGGCGCTCTACCTGTTCTGACCTGAGTGATGGGAGGGAGAATTCAACATTGAGTAAAGTTCGTGTTGGTATCGACGTCGGGGGCACTTTCACCCATGCTGTGGCGGTGGATCATGATTCGATGGAGCTTTTGGGTAAAGCAAAGGTTCATACCACCCACCGGGCTCCGGAAGGGGTGGCCCGCGGAATCATTGACTCCATTCATATTCTTCTTGGAGACGAAAAGATTGACGCGGCGGACGTAGCCTTTATCGCCCACAGCACCACTCAGGCCACCAACGCCCTGTTGGAAGGGGACGTTTCCAAAGTGGGGATTTTCGGCATGGGGAGCGGGATTGAAGGGCTCAAGGCGAACCGGGATACGGAGATCGCGGATATTGAGCTGGCTCCGGGCAAATATATCAACACCTGTCATACCT
Source organism: Clostridia bacterium (assembly GCA_009783365.1). Next base: position 2,175 of record WRHG01000229.1, read on the forward strand.
TTGTTGACAGCGCGAAATTGACGGACGAAAGCATCACCGCCGCCATCGCCCAACTGAAAGACCGGCAGGCGGAGGTAATGGTGGCGTCGGAGGCTTTTTCGGTGGATAATCCGTTCAATGAAGAAAAAGTGCTGGCGGCGGCTAAAGAACAGGGAATCATCGGTACCGGCGGGCACGAGATTTCCCAGCTTTACGGCCTGAAAACCAGAACGACCACGGCGATAATCAACTCGAGCATATTGCCCAGAATGATGTCGACTGCCGATACCACCGAAAACAGCGTCATCGAATCCGGCATCAGGGCCCCTTTAATGATCATGCGTGGAGACGGCGGCGCGATGACCATCAACGATATGCGGCAGCGGCCGATTCTCACCATGCTTTCCGGCCCCGCCGCCGGAGTGGCCGGAGCTCTCATGTACGAGCGGGTGTCTTACGGCATTTTCCTGGAAGTCGGCGGAACCAGCACCGACATATCCGCCATCAAGAACGGCAATGTTATGGTGGAATACGCGGAGGTCGGCGGCCACCGCACTTATCTGCGTTCTTTGGATACCAGGACAATCGGTTTGGCCGGCGGCTCCATGATTGCCGTCAAAAATAAGAGAATCGCCGACGTGGGGCCCAGGAGCGCTCATATAGCCGGACTGCCTTATTCGGTATTCGCCGAAGAAGAAATTATCGAGCCCAAAATTGTTTTGGTCTCCCCGAAACCCGGAGACCCCGAATACGTAGCGGTTGAGTCGAAGGGCGGCAAGCAGTACGCCATTACCCTCACGTGCGCCGCAAATATTTTGGGAGCGGCCAAAGAAGGGGACACGGCCTATGGGCGCCCGGAGCGGGCCAGGCAAGCCTTTACAGCCCTGGCGGAGTACCTTGGCGTAAGCGTGGAAGAAGCCGCCGCAACTATATTGGACAAGGCGGCAGGCAAAGTGATCCCGGTGGTAAAGGCTCTGTGGGCAAAATACAAGATGGATCCGGATTCGTTGCTTTTGGTGGGCGGCGGCGGCGGCGCGGCGGCCATTGTACCCTATGCCGCCGGGAAGCTGAAACTGCCGTTCAAAGTGGCGGGCAACGCCGACGTCATTTCCTCCATTGGCGTGGCCTTGGCCATGGTTCGGGACGTGCTGGAAAAATCCAT
>WRHG01000230.1 GCA_009783365.1 Clostridia bacterium
TGCGGCAGCCTCACCGGCGTGGCCTTCGGAAGAAACGTGACCAGCATCGGCGAAATGGCGTTCTTCGAATGTGAATCCTTAACAAAAGTGACCCTGCCGGACAGCGTGACCAGCATCGGCGGCTATGCGTTTGCCCACTGTAAAGAATTAACCAGCGTGACCATCCCCGCCAGTGTGACGGACATCGGTGACTTTGCGTTTCATATTCGCAACAAAAAGATGGATATTGTCCCGAATCAAAAAGTTGTTTTGCATGTGGAAAAAGGCAGCTACGCCGAGCAATACGCAAAAGACAACGGGATTCGCTACACATACCGCAAGGGTACAGGCGTTGAGTAGGTTCAACCATCCGGTGCGGAATCAATCGATTCTATCAGCGGCGCCGTTAAGGCGCTGGCGATCGACAGTCTCGCCGCCGGAAGCGGACCGTCCACCGGGTATGCAGGTACTGGAATGTACAAAGACAAAGGTTAGTATGTCCGCTTGACCTCCCAAGCTTATGACGGAAATGATCTTTGTTGGGTACAATGCGAGGTTGCCTACCGAAACAAATTGCGGCGCGTCTATACGGGTTTAAAGCGCTTCGATATGACCTCTTTCGATCTTGACAGCGTACTCGGAAGACCCGCGGGACGATCTTGCGACGGTTATAGCCACATCCAAGGCCCTGTATGGCCCGGGTGATGGTTATGACACATATGATATGGGTTTGGCGCGCCGGAGCAAAAACGAACCCGGGCCGTTGGGCCCGGGTTCGCTGTTATTCGCGCGGGTTAGTCTTCGTAGCCGTTGGGGAAGGAGTAGTACTGCTCAATGTTCTCATGGTCGCCCAGGTACAGGGGAATATTGACCGTGCGTTCCTCGATGGTTGCGCCTTCGGGAGCGCCGTTCGCGAGGAAGTCAATATAGCTCTCCAAGGTAATGCGGGCGATTTCCGCCGGGTTTACAATCAGCCCCGCTTTGTAGATCGGGTGGTTGTGGTACAGCGCCCGGAAGGGCTCGTCGCCGTAGGCGCCCATGCAGAACACAAACTTATCCAGGCCGCGGGCTTCAATCGCGGACACGGCGCCCCACGCGCCGTTGTCGACGACGGATACGACGATATCAAATTCGTCCGTATAGTTCATGATGGCGTTGGCGCCGGTTTCCCGGTTGCCCGCGCAATCGGCCTTATAGACGACTTCGATGCCGGTTCCTTCAATCGTGGCTTCGAAGCCGACCTCGCGGATGTTGCAGTGCTCGGAGGCGTAGTTGCCGATCAGGATCACCTTGGCTTCGCCGCCCATGTTTTTATCCACCCAGTCGATGAGGTAGTTCGCCACGATAACGCCGGTTTCATAGTTGTCCCAGCCGGTATGGGTGATAACGCCTTCATAGGAGGGTGCGGAGTCATAGGTGAACGTGGGGATGCCGGCTTCCTCGGCTTTGATGAAAGCCTCGGTGCAACCGTCAAAGGTGGCGGGGTCTGCAAAGATAACGTCTACGCCGTCAGCGATATAGGTCTCAATCTGACGGGTCTGAATCTCCGGGTTCAGGTCGCCGTCGTCCACGATGATCTCCGCGCCCAGCGCGGCGGCCTGATCTTCGAATTCCTTCGCCAGCAGGTAGCACCATACGTCGCCTTTATAGACGATGGTGTTGCCGATTCTTTTGCCCGCAAGGGGGAGTTCCTCGGCGGAAACCATAGAATACGCCGACAGAGCGAGAAGCAGAACCAAAACCAGAGCTAACGTTCTTTTCATAGGGGTTATCCTCCTCATTTTTTATTCAACGGGATGTTCCCGTTTGAATCCGGTCTTTTATACGCACAGCGCCATGATCTTCTCCTGGCTTGCCTCCTGGCGGGTCAGCTCGCCCTTTTTCCTGCCCTCGTGCATGACCATGATGCGGTCGCACATTCCCAACAGTTCGGGCATTTCGGATGAAATCATGATGACGGTCTTGCCTTCCTTGATCATTTCGGTGATCAGGTGGTAAATTTCGGTCTTCGCGCCTACGTCGATACCCCGCGTGGGTTCGTCCAGAATCAGGATATCGCTGTTTTGCATCAGCCACTTGGCTACGACTACTTTTTGCTGGTTGCCCCCGGAGAGATACTGGGCCTGCGTCTCCAGCGACGGCATCACCACCCGCAGCTTCGCGGCATACTCTTTGCCATATTGGTTCACCAGCTTTTTGCGTACGATGCCGCCGCGGATGACCTTGCTCAGGTTCACCATGCAAATGTTGGTTTTAACGTCAAAAATTTGGATCAGGCCCTGCCGCTTCCGGTCCTCCGGGATCAGGCCGAGGCCGTCCTTAATGGCGTCCCGGAATCTGTTATAATGGATTTTTTCGCCCCGTACAAACAACTCTCCGCTGTCCAGCCTGTCGATGCCCAGGAGCGCCCGGGCAAGTTCCGTCCGTCCGGAATCCACAAGTCCAGAAATCCCAAAGATTTCCCCCTTGCGGACCGAAAAGCTGATGTCTTTGAGGACGCCCTTGCGAACGATGCCCTTTGCCTCCAAAACCGTCTGGCCGACGGGCACTTCCTCCTTGGGGTATTCCTGGCCCAGCTCGCGCCCTACCATCATGGCGATCAGCTGCTTGCGCGTAACGGATGTAACGGGAACGGTATCGATGTGCCTGCCGTCGCGCAATACCGTAACTGTGTCCGCCAGCTCGAAAATCTCGTCCAGCCGGTGCGAAATATAAATGACGGTGATTCCCTCGTCGCGCAGCTTGCGCACGATGCCGAACATGATATCCAGCTCACGCTCCGTCAGCGTGGCGGACGGTTCGTCCATAATCAACAGCTTCATGTCCAGATTGACGGCCTTGCAGATCTCAACGATCTGCTGCTTGGCTACCGATAGCGAAGCCACTTGCGCGTTCACGTTGATGTCGATCCCAAGATCGTCGATGATCTTCTTCGCGCGCCTGCGCATGCTCTTCCAGTCCACAAGCCCCATCTTCGTATAAATCAGGTTTCCGATGAACATGTTCTCCGCTACCGTCAGCGGGTCGGCCAGTTTGATTTCCTGATGCACCACGCCGATTCCCGCCTTGTGGGAGTCAAAGGGCGTTTCAAAGCGCACGTTCTCCGTCCCGTTGAAGTACAGCGTTCCTTCGTTCGTATGGTAAATACCCGCCAATATCTTAATCAGCGTGGACTTGCCCGCGCCGTTTTCTCCAACGAGGGCGTGGATGGCGCCGCGCTTCACGTCGAAGGAAACGTCTTCCAATGCGCGCACGCCCGGAAAACTCTTGGAGATGCCATGCAGTTTTAAAATCGAATCGTTGTCTTGCATCCGT
>WRHG01000231.1 GCA_009783365.1 Clostridia bacterium
CCGCCAGGATCCACTCCGCGCCATCCCTTTTCTGAAGAGCGAATTGGGATTGCCGGGCAATAAGAGGATTAACCCTGCCTCCCGCATAGAGGTTCACTGTTTCATAAAACAGATTGCCCCATTCATTCCATTGCGCCGCTGTCAAATTACCACGGGAAGGCGTCATAGCTACGGCGGCTAGCCCTGTTGGCTGTGTGGTATCGGCCACCAAATTACCGTTACTGGCTCTTAGCAGCGGCGAAGGAACCTTTTGATAATCCGCGTCACGCAGAATGGACATTTTGGTGTTTTGAAAAGCCACGCTAGTGTCATATTTAAAAAATCCACTTCGCGATACTACCGTTCCGTTAGGCGGGTGAACTCCGCCGGCAACCATAATGGGATCTGTTTCATCAGGGTGTAAGGCATATTCAAAATCTATTCCCGCCCCCAGAATGTCACCGTTTTTATCTAGTATGCTATAACCGCCGCTGCCATCGCAGAGTGTTCTGATTTCCAGCAGAGTTTCCCGGTTGCAATCCGCAACGTAGGAAAACCAAGTCATAGGCTGTGTAAGCGGTACGCGGTCGGTTAAAGAACCGCTCTGGCTCTGCATGGGCGTTATAATAGGCTTATCGGAGAGCTTCATTTCCAGAATGTATCCATACTGGCTTTCGCTGATGGTACCCTTGACATAAGCGGGTAATATGCTGGTACCGCTGTGATCAAAGGAAACCCCGTCCACACTCTTGGGTGAGACGATAACCGTCACAGGGTCGCCGATGGAATCGCCGGAATAGTTGGCGTTGTTGAACAATCGTATAGTAGCCGGGCCCACGCCTGTAGAGAGCGCTTGTATTTGTATGATATCGTTAATGCCGACGGGCTGCGAGTTGACCAAGCGGGCAGCCACTCCGCCTATGCCGCCTGTTACCTGCACATAGTATTTCTGATTTTGAAGAGTCGTATCCGCCACTTCCAAGCGCAGTTGCTGTACCTCGCCGGAATACATGATCGCGTTTTCCAGACTGATGGAAATGCCGGTATTCGCTTTCACAGTGACGTCTATTGTAGCCGTAAGGTCGCTGCCAGCTACGCTAACGGTGACGGTAGTCTCTTGCGGTGGAACAACGCCCCAAGGGATACTGATATTACCGGTTGAATCTACTTTGGCGACGTCTATATCGGCGCTTTGCCAAAACAGCGGCCTGCCGGTCACATAGGTGTAGGCGGTTACTTTTTGCGAACTTCCCGGGGTTAGGATCACAGAATCCGGGTCTACCACCACATCATTCGCGTTCCTAAATACCATCACCAGGCATTCTGCGCTAAGGTGGTTTTCCGTTTCCGCGGTAATGCGGCAAACTCCGCTGTCAATGGCCACCACATTGCCGAGTTGATCCACTGTGGCAATATCCGGGCTATTGCTCGACCATTTGATGCTGTCCGTAGCGCCGCTGGGTGTTAGCTTTAAGTTAGTATTCTGTAAATTTTGTGTTTCGCCCACTATCATTTTTATATTATTGGGGCTAAAACTAACAGAGGAGGCCAATATTGGCGCCGTAACAACCACCGAGATGTTAAAGCTTTTATTGCCAGCCGGAGCGGTAACGGTAAGCGTATCTGTGCCGACCCTTAAAGCGGTGATGATAAGCGTATCGCCATCTCGCGCAACCGAGGCGATCGGGTTCGCGGCATTGGTCTTCCAGGCCCAGTTCAGTGTCAAATTCGCAACATCGTCGGAGGATAGCGCGCCGTCCGTGGTTGTTACCACTATTCTGGCGCTGAATTTATTGCCGGTGGCGAAAGGTTTGGGGGAACTATTGGGGCTGGCTGCGATACTTTTTATAGCGGCGTCATTTGGGTCGGCTGGTTTGACAGGATTATTATTCAGATAATCACGTATCGCGTCTATCACAGCCTGTAAAGTGGGGTAGGGGCGCAAACTGAAGAGATAGGCGGCCATTTCGTCCTTTTGCGCGTTGGGATAACTCTTGTAGGGGTCGGCCCCGGTCTGGAAACGCAAAATGGCGGCGTTGGCCGCGTTTTCAATGATCTTGCGCAGCGCTGCGGCGTCGCCCGCTCCGTTGATCGCGCTCAGCAAAGACGATTCCTTGGCTAAACGGTCGTTGACCGCTTTATCAAAGATGGCTTTAACGGCGGCAGGGGATACATAGGGCGATTTGCGGCCGTTTAGCACCGCTTCGGCCACGCTGTCTTTGCCATCGCCGGAGAGCCGGGAATAAGCGCTGTTACCCGAGGTATCGACCGTTAGATCCTGCGAGAATTGCCGCTCCTCCAGCACGCTTTTGACATCGGCGGTGGTTACGGCGCGGTTGAGGGCGTCCAGCCCTCCATTACCCGAGCTGGGCAAGCCCAGGGGGTTGTCGGAGCTTAAGATGCGGCGCACCGCTTCCGCGCCTCTGTAGAGCGGCCGCTCTTCGTCAATGCTATGGAAAACGCCCAGGTTGAATTCATCCTGTAAAATATCTGTTTCCCAAGCGTTAAGCGGCGTCAGTGACAGCGTAGAGCTCATAAACTGCAGGTTTTCCGTTGCACCGTCGCCCCAGTTAATGTACAAGGTCTCTTTGAGCTGCCCTGTTGCGGTTTCCGGCTTGCGGAAGACCGGCAGATAGACGAATAGCCCCTGTTTACCGTTGTAGTGGTCTAACCCTCTGCTGAAAGTAACAGGGTCGCCGTCCGCGAATTCATAGGTAAGCGAAACTATGTTATTGCTCGCAAACGGCGCGGGGACAAAAAAGCCTAACCAATAAGCATAACGTCCATTGCGTTCGGTCAGCGGGATCTGACCTGTCACATCCTGCGTCACCCGTATCTCGGTGGCCGAGCGTCCTTCCACCGTGGAGCATTTCAAGGTCTCTTGATCCAAGGTAACCGAAGACGCCCAATTTGCCAATAGCTGTACATGCAGGTAGTCGTTATAGACACGATCAACCAAGTTGGGCGTTGTTGAGCGCGGCCCGGATACCAGCTTGCCGTCTACAATAGCCGATAAGTTGACGCCTATTGTGGTAAATTCGGGCTCCGGCGCGATATTCGCCCCAGAGTTTATCACCAGCAGGCTGCGGATGTAGCCCGGGCCGGTAATCGTTACGTTAGGGGCGGCTATGGCGACATTTTCGGCGGAAGTTCCCTCGGCCATGTTCAAGCGCGCATTTTGGCCCGCGCCGTCAAAACGGATATTCAAAGCCCGGCCCGAAAGCAAGTTGACCAGCGCGCCGCGTCCTCCGATATTGAACTCGTCCAAGGCGATACCGTTTAAGTTGAACACGGAACCCTCCCGCGCCTG
>WRHG01000232.1 GCA_009783365.1 Clostridia bacterium
CCTCCCAGCTATATCGCGGTTTTGCCCGCGCCTTGGAAGGCGTGGAGCGCATTTCGCCTCTCCAGTTTGCCCAGGCGTTAAAGAGTGGCGCTGAAACCGCCTATAAGGCCATGATGAAACCCAAGGAAGGGACTATTTTGACCGTGGCCCGCGTCATCGCCGAAGACGCCATCAAACAGGCGGAACGCCATCCGGAGGATTATGAGGCGCTCTTTCAAACCATCCTGGCAACGGGCGACGCCATTTTGAAAAAGACGCAACAAATGCTTCCCGTGCTAACCCAAGCGGGAGTAGTGGACGCGGGGGGACGGGGTCTCCTGCTGATCTATATGGGGTACGCCGCCGCTTTCCGTGGGGAGGAAATCCCCATGGAACAGATGGATCTTTCCTCAGATGGATCGGTATCCTTTGACGATGACCATGACGCAATGGGCGAAATTGTCTTTGCGTATTGCACAGAATTCCTTATTCAAAATCTTTTCCCGGACATTTTGGAGGAGGATATCGACTCTTTTCGCCGCCGCCTGAACCGTATTGGCGATTGTGTGCTGGTAGTTGGAGACATGTCGCTCATCAAGGTACACGTTCATACCAATGAACCTGGAAAGGCGCTGGAATATGGACTTTCCCTGGGAGAATTGGTGAACTTGAAAATTGAGAATATGATTCAACAGCGCAGGGACAAGCAGGGTATATCTGCGCCGGAACCCGTACGGAAGTCTTTCGCGGAATATGGGATTGTGGCTGTATCCATGGGCGAGGGCTTCAACAGTATTTTCACGGATTTGGCTGTGAGTCAAATCGTGGAAGGCGGACAGACTATGAACCCCAGCATTGAGGATTTGTCCGGCGCCATTGAAAAAGTTCGCGCCAAATGCGTTTATGTGCTGCCCAACAACGGCAATGTGATTTTAGCCGCGCAACAGGCGGCGGAGCTTTGTGAAGACAAGGAAGTCCATGTGATACCCACCAAAAACGTCGCGATGGGCATCGCGGCGGCAGTCGCTTACCAGCCGGACATCAGCGGGGACGAGAATTTCAAGCGCATGAATGAAGCTGCCCAGCGAGTTCGCACAGGTATGGTAACCTATGCGGTACGTGATACGGAGTTAGAGGACTTGCAAATTAAACAGGGGGATATTATTGGCCTTTATAATGGCAGAATTCAAACCACAGGACATGATATCCATGACGTGACAATCGGGCTGATGAAAGAGATTATGACCGATGAAGACGAGTTGATCACCGTTTATTATGGAAAAGATATTTCCGAGACGGATGCACGTAAGCTGACGGATGAGATCATTAGCGCATATGGCCAATGCGATGTGGAAATGCATTGCGGTGGGCAGCCGCTGTATTATTACTTGGTGTCCGTGGAGTAGTCATGGAACTATCGCAATTACAGGGCGTTGGAAAAGCGAGATTGGAAGCGATGCACGCAGCGGGAATTCTCTCGTTGCGTGATCTTTTATATACACTACCGGTTCGGTATAGGGATGTAAGCGCCGCTATACCGGCAGGAGCTGCCCGCGCCGGGGTATATGCCTGTTTTTTTCTGCGCCGCGTGGGAGAGCCGAAGCTGGTACGGTTTGGTAATAACAGTCGGGTTACCAGCCTATGGGAAGATGATACCGGGGAGTTGGAGTGCACCTGGTTTAACCAACCTTGGATGAAGGAAAACCTGATAAAGCGCACAACCGCTCTGCTCTATGGACGAGTAGAGCGCTATGGCAGCAGGATACAGTTGGTGAACCCAAGCTTGGAGGATGAAACCCGTATTATGCCGGTTTACCGTCCTATAGGAGGGTTGCCTCAAAAGATCCATGAAAACCTTGTAAAGCAAGCCATCGCTTTTGTGGAAGCCGCCTGTCCTGAAACCATTACGGAAAAAATGCTTCGGAAATACAACTTGTACCGTTGCGCAGATTCTTTACATATTTTACACGCGCCGCAAAATATGGAGGATATCGAACCGGCGCGACGTCGAATTGCTTTTGAGCAGATGCTGCTGTACCAGACGGCGGTGCGGATGATAAAAAATTTACGCCGGCGCGGCATTCCCTTAAGTCTTCCGAAAAACGGTCAGGAAGCCTATTGGAACCTATTGTCCTTTGAACCTACGGCGGCGCAGCGGAGGACGTTGCAGGAAATAGCCCGCGACATGGCTTCGAACAACGCTATGGCGCGAATGGTACAGGGTGACGTGGGTTGTGGAAAGACGGCCGTCGCCGTAGGCGCCATACAGCTATGCGCGGCGGCGGGATATCAGTCTGCGCTTATGGCGCCTACGGAAATTCTGGCCAGACAGCATTATGAACATTGTAAAGCATTTTTTACCAAACAGGGCGTCGCTTGCGGCATTTTGACAGGCGGCATGGGCGCTGTTGAACGGCGGGAAGCCATACGGCATATAGCAAGCGGGCATTGGCAGGTGGTCATTGGCACGCATGCGCTGATTTCTAAAGACGTTGTATATCAACGGCTTGGCCTTTGCATTACCGACGAGCAACACCGTTTTGGCGTTGGCCAGCGAACGGCGCTGCTGAACAAGGGCCTGCGGGCAGAAGGAGCTGAGTCTTGTTCCGCGCACCTGCTGGTCATGTCCGCCACGCCTATACCGCGCTCTTTGGCGCTAATAATGTTTGGTGACTTAGACGTTTCCGTGGTGGACGAATTGCCGCCGGGTCGTTTACCGGTCGCCACGAGGATAGTGCCTGAGGAAAAGCGTGGCAATATGTATGCCTTTCTTCGCAAGATGCTTGACAAAGGTCAGCAGGCCTATATCGTTTGTCCTTTGGTAGACGAAAGTGAGGCGGACGCGGCGCTTAAGGCAGTAACTTCGCATGTGGCGGAACTGCAAAGAGGCCCTTTGAAGGGCTTCAAACTTGGGTTCACCCATGGCAAGCAGAAGTCGGAAGAGAAAGAGCGGATCATTAGCGCTTTCGCGGAAGGAAAGGTACAGGTTTTGGTGACGACAACGGTAATTGAGGTGGGCGTCAACGTACCGGCGGCTACGGCGATGATCGTGGAAGATGCGGATCGCTACGGATTGGCGCAACTACACCAACTACGGGGACGGGTAGGTCGGGGATCCGCAAAAAGCTGGTGCTTTCTGCTGGCAAGGGAAAACGAGCGTCTCCGCGCGTTGACGAAAACCAATGACGGTTTCGAAATTGCACGGAAGGATCTGGAACTCAGGGGCCCCGGTGAAATTTTGGGCAGCCAGCAGCATGGAGCCGGCAGGACGACTCAGAGCGTTTTATACGGCGATATGGGTCTT
>WRHG01000233.1 GCA_009783365.1 Clostridia bacterium
GGTTCGTCAAGGACACCGCCCAACGATCCGGCCCTTCCCCTTCAGGCGCAAATAACGGCCCAGCCAACGCAAGTCACCAAACCGCCACAAGGTTCCTTCGCCTTCGCAGCCGCAGGCAGCATCAGCATGAACAGCACCGTGCAGAAGACGCTGACAGGCGGCAGCGGCTACCGTTTCCCCCTTCTTCTTGACGCGATCAGCACTGATATCCGCAGCGACTTGACCATTGCCACCCTGGAAAACATCTGTTCGCCTGACGATAAGCTTTCGGACGCCAACATCCCGGTCGACGCGCTCACCGCCTTTTCGAGAAGCGGCATTGACGCCCTTTGCCTTGGATATGAGGGAATCTTCAACAGCGGCCTAAGAGGGGCGCAGGCTACTATGGACGCCGCCGCCGCCGCCGGGATGACCCCTTACGGCATATATGCAAGCCAGGAAGCGCGTAGCCAACCGCCGATGACGGTTGTTAACGGCGTTTCAGTCGCTCTGCTCAGCTATCAAAACAGCATTTCTGGCACCGGAAAGAAAAAACTATCTAAGGAAGAACTTACCTTTGCTTTTACCGAGCCGGCGCTTCCCACAATCACGGCCGACATCCAATCAGCCAAAGCAAAGGGCGCCCAGGTTGTCGTTGTCAGTCTGTGCTGGGGTAAATCCGGCGCAAACATGCCCAGTCAGTCTCAGCGCGACCTGGCTCAAAAGATCGCGGACGCCGGCGCCGATATCATATTGGGTACCCACAGCGGCGTCGTGCAGCCCGTTCAAGTTCTAACGGCCACTCGCCCCAACGGGCAGCGCTCACAGACCTTGTGCGCCTATTCCTTGGGCAATCTGTTTTCTCCGAATCTGAGTAAGCGTTCAGCCCGCGCGGGAATCATTCTTCGAGGTGAAATAATCGTAGATTTCGGAGATTCCTCCGTACGATTTGAGCAGTTAACCTATATCCCAACTTTTACGTGGCGCGGTAAAGAAGAAAATCAAACCGTGTACCGTGTTCTTGCAAGTGACAAGCCTCCGCCCGGCTTCTTAAACCAGGAGCAGCAAACCGCAATGAAGCGGTGCCTGGCGTTGATTAACGAGGTGATGGTCGGCGCTCCTGCCATCAAACCGAGAAGCGAGTAGTTCTCCCCTACCATATCGGTATTTCCGCTGCTTGAGCCACCTTGTGAAGGTATCTTTGAAATGCTTCTGTAAAGCCCATAATTACCCGATTGCTGAATTCGCTGTCCTTTGCGTTAATTTCCTTCAGCATGGCGTCGCGAAGGCCTCTTACGACGCCGTCACTCAACAAGCGCCTTTCCACATTGATCCACCGAAAAAAGCGGGGCAGTTTTGCCTTCAGCAACACTCCGGAAAGCCCACTCCACCCGACGACAGCCAGAATAGCCCCGATTACGATCCCCGCTAAAAACCCCAAAGGCCCGGCCGTTATCAACGCGATTCCGCTGCCGCCGCATAGTATTCCGCCCAATACACTTACCACGACGCCCACCATGGTTCCAACCAGCTTAAGTCCAAGGATATTCCTTGCGTCAACGGTGATTTTCCCCGCCTCACCGGACTGTGAAAAGGAAAGTTCCATATCCCGCCGGGGAACCAGGTGCTGGTCGCAAATGGGATCCACCATAGCCTGCATCTTGTCGGCCAAACCATTCACCCAGGCCGCGATAATAGGCCTGAGGGCCGCTTCCGCTCCGGGCGATTGCAGAACGTTTTCAACACGTCTTTGCAGCTGCTCCGTCATCGCATCAAGGGTATCGATATCGCCATGCTTCCAATCCAAAACAACCGGTATGGCCGCTTCTCGCAATATAAGATCCACCAGCGCTTTTGCCACCTTCGGCGTGAGGCTCGGCAGAGCTGCCCTGGCAAGGCTGGACACACTTTCATTTGTGATCTGTTCCGCTACGGCTTTTCGGAACTCCCGTAAATTTTCGTCTACCCACCCCGAATATGCCAAACCTTTCGCGACGGAGAATTCCGGATCCGGGCAACAGACCACCAGCGCGTCGCCAAAGACCTGCCTGCACTGCTCCTGGACAATACGCATGCGGGATGTGCCGCCCGCCAGCAAAACCACTTGGGGCGGACTATCCGACGTAATCTGTTTTGCATGGTTTAAAGCATCATCAAATGCTTGGGCGAAGCTTATGCCATTTAAAGCGGCAATGGGTTCCTCCACAAGGCTCGCAGCCTCATATGCGTCCAGGAAAAGCTGCAGCTGCTGCACCCCGTCATAACGAATGCGGATTTGCTTTTTACATACGGTCTTTGGATCCGTTGGCTCCTGCGAAAAATACCGTTCTTTCAGCTTTCTGGCTTCAATTTCACAATAGCTGCGCCAACTCTTGCTCTCACGAAAGACTTCCTTGATTTTCTCCTTATTTCGGCTGTTCTCCACAGCTCTGCGCAGCAACTCTTCATCCAATACCCCTCCGCCCAGCCGAATGTCCCCAAAGGTCCCGACACCCGTCTCCCGGCCGTCCACAATGTATGCAAAATCCAAAGTGGAGCTTCCCATGTCAATTACAAGCGCGCTTTCGGAAACCACATCTATTTCCAGCGCCACTGTTTTTGCGTACTTTGCGTATAAAAACGCCGCCCGGGATTCAGAGATGATCTGCAGGCTCCCAAAGCCGGCGCGAAGCAGCAAATCATGATAACGCCTGCGGGATGCGGCATTCCATGCCGCCGGACATCCCACCACGAGCACGTCTTGGTCATGAATCGCGTCCGCTTCTTTTAAAGCGCGAAGCACGCCTTTGGCAAAAAGCACAATGTCCTCATAAGAACCTGTATCGTATGTAAAGCGGCTTTTAAAACGTACGGAAAGACCCTCCGCCAGTGCGTCCGTATAGGCTTGTTCCCCAATCACAATTTCCCCATGCACCCTGCCTACAGCGGAAAGGAGGCTTCTGCTCCCGCCGATGGGCTGTATGATGGGCTCGATACCGGAACCTTGCTGAAAAATCGCCACAGCGCTTTCTCCGTCGCCCATATCAAAACCAATGTATCGCATCGTCCCTCCTGCTCTCTTTGCCTACTGATCATCTGCTGTTTGAATAGCAGCCAGCCCCCGGCATACCAACTGATGATCTGCGCCTGTTACAATAGCTGGAATCATTGTACTGGTTAAATCCTTTGAGGGCAAAGCCATGAAGAGTTCCTTTTTGTTTTCACTGTAATCTATGATCTCAAGTCCCATGGAATTCAGCAGATGATTGGTGGCAGCCTTCATTTCCTCCCGAACCTCTTCATCGCATCCGTAAAGAG
>WRHG01000234.1 GCA_009783365.1 Clostridia bacterium
GATTTATTCGGGCAACGGCCTTGCGGGCGATTTGCCGGCCTCGCGGTGTCGCTCTCCGCTCAACGTAGCTGCCGGCTACGCCTCGCTTCAGCTCCTAGCGGGGTCAGCAAATCCCCTCGCAATCCCCCTACCTTCATTAAATCAGCGGTTACCTAGAAACGGTGCTGGCTGAAAAGATTGAGACACTTCTCGCCCGTGGCACGGCCAACACCCGCATGAGGGACTTCTACGACATTTATGTGCTGACCAAATCGCAGACACACAATATCGACAATGCCATGCTTAGGGATGCCTTCATCAACACCAGCGAACAACGTGGCTCTATTTCACTACTGTCGGACACGGGCTTAATAACAAACGAAATATCTGAAAGTACGGCTTTGATTGACCTTTGGAAGAATTACCAGCGTAAATTTGACTATGCGGCTGATGTCCTTTGGGGCGATGTAATGGAGGCTGTCAGGCGCTTAATTGAGATCGAAAAGTGAGGTATCCAATGGTGAACATGATCAACATGATCAACTTGATCAACATGATCATGTAACCGGTCGGCTTCCTTCACCGATGATAGGTATCGTGAAAAATTTATTTTCAACCTCCTGAATTATTGCCTTCCAAAAGCGGCTAATAATAGTGGATCCCCAAAAATACAGCGGGAGGATTATCTATGCAAAGAGAATTAGCCGCACTCAAACCCTATCTGAAGGATCTTGTCAACCAATCGACACAAAAGAGCCGGGGCGGAGAGTATGTCTGTCCGTTCTGCGGCAGCGGTACAGGCCCGAATCATTCCGGCGCGTTAGGCATGTATCACAAAGACAGCGGACCGGCCTGGAAATGTCATGCCTGCGGGCGGGGAGGCGATGTGTTCGACTTCTACCGGGAGCTGCACGGTGTCACGGCGAAAGAAGCCTTGTCCGGCGTACAAGCCCTATACGGCGCCGCTCAGCCGTCCGCGGCTGTCCGGTTGCAGCCGCATACACCCGCCGGGCATCCGGAAGCGATGGAGGCAAAGAACAAGGCCTACTGCGCCATGGCCAAAACCCGCGTTAACGAAAGCGATTACTGGAAGCGGCGCGGATTGGGGGATCGCGTCATCTGCCGTTTCGGCCTCGGGTATGACCCGGTCTGGCGAACCGGTTACGGGGAGCATGCCGCCGTTTGGAAGGCGGCGATCATCCCGACGGGAATGCCGCCCGGCCAAAGCTATAACGTACGGAATACCGACCCCTTCGCGGACGCGAACCAACGTTACAGAAAAACCGGGCCGGGACAGTTGTTTAACGCCGAAGCGCTGACACACGCGGAAAAGCCGGTTTTCATCGTGGAAGGGGAGATAGACGCGTTATCCGTCGCGGAAGCCGGCGGCACGGCCGTCGGGCTGGGCGGGCTCTCTAATGTCCGTTTGCTGTCCGCCTTTATCCGTGATGGCCATCAACCGGTACAGCCTGTGATCATCGCGCCGGATAACGACGGAAAAGCGGAAACAGAGCAGGCGGCCGCCGTGTTGGAAAGGGAAATGGGTCTGCTAAATGTCTTCACGTACCGGCCTGACGCCGCCAAGCTGTACCTGGGTGCGAAGGACGCAAACGAAGCGCTGCTGTCCAATCGAGCCGCTTTCGTTCAAAGCCTCATCACCGCGGAAGAAGAAGCGCTCCGTGCGGCAAACGCGGCCCCATTAACACCCTTCAGCGGCAAACTGATATGTATGGAGGATATCACGCAGGAGGAAGTGCAATGGCTCTGGAAACCTTTTATACCCTTCGGTAAGATTGCTATTCTGCAAGGGGATCCGGGACTCGGCAAGACCTTTCTGGCCCTGCGTATCGCCGCCATCGTATCCACAGGCGGCGTTTTTCCGGGTCAGGACACGGCATCGGGCGCGCTGTGCAACGTGATCTATCAAACGGCGGAGGACGGACTGGGCGATACGGTAAAGAAACGGCTTCAGGACGCAGGAGCGGATTGCAAACGCATCTTTGTGATTGATGAAAGCGAACTCGCCCTGACGCTGGATGATGACAGACTGCGTGAGGCCATCAAAAGAGTGGACGCGAAATTGCTGATTATCGACCCGATGCAAGCCTACATCGGCGCGAACAGAGACATGCACCGGGCCAATGAGATACGTCCTGTCATGTCGCGGCTGGGCCGCATGGCCGAGGAAACGGGCTGCGCCGTGCTGATCATCGGCCATCAGAACAAGGCGTCCGGCGGCAAGAGCCTGTACAGAGGCTTGGGCAGCATCGATATCGCGGCGGCGGCGCGTTCCGTACTGGTGGTCGGAGAGGCGCCGCATAGTCCCCATAGCCGGGCGATGGTGCAGATAAAGTCTTCCCTGGCATCCGCCGGCAAGAGCGTACTGTTCAAGCTGGATCCCGCACAGGGGTTCCGGTGGGGCGGCCTTTCCGATCTGACGGCGGATGAAGTCCTCACCTATAACAGGCCAAGGGAATACGAGGCGCAGGAACGCAGCGAATGCGAAGCGTTTTTAAAGAAGCAGCTGGCGAACGGGCCTATGCTCGCCTATGTCATACGCGAAACGGCCAAAGCCCGCGGATATACGGAAATCACACTCCGAAGGGCGATGAAGCGATTGGGCGCACGCAGCTACAGAGATAAAAACAGTGACGGAAGATGGTACTGGTCCATGAAAGAGGATCAGGAACGTCAGCCTGATCTGCTGGATCATGTTGATCAGGTTGATCAGGTTGATCAAGTTGATCAGGTTGATCAAGTCGTCTATAACATCATTTAATGTGATTGAAAACTATCTCTGTACCAGTTCCCGCAGCCTGTCATAGCTGTCCACCACATCGTATATGACGTTTTCTCCGCTGATAGCGCGGAAATGCTCGCGGGCGCAGTGGGCTTTGGCTTTTTCAATCTCACGGAGCTCCAGTGTGGACATATCGCCCTTGGTTTCGGCGACGAAGTAGATGTGCTTAACGACGCCCTCATAGAACGCAATCGCCCAGTCGGGATTGTATTTCCCTACAGGAGTGCTGATATAGAATCCGCGCGGCAGCTTGACATAAACCTCCACCTCTTGGCTGTGCGCTTCCAGCGCGGCGGCGAATCTGCGCTCATTGGCGGAATCATAGACCACATAGTCATACAGATGACGCTTTGCCTCCATCGCGTTCACGCCGAGGTTTCCTTTTTTAAGGTCGGGCTCTGTAAATATCTCCGTGCCGAAAGCAGAGGTCAGTTTATCGTAGGTGATATGCTCGATGATCGCCGTGGCTTTCTGTTCGTTGATGATGTTGGA
>WRHG01000235.1 GCA_009783365.1 Clostridia bacterium
GCGGTGCTGGCATTAGCCGCCCCTCCGTACATCGACTGAGCATAACAGACTGTAACCAATGCCTTTTTTGTGGCTTCATCTAAGGCCGTATATCCGACATCATCGCTGTCGCAGGTTAACAAACCAATAGCATGAACAGATTTGTCCAGCTTAAGCAGTTCTTTCAGCTCCTCATCGACCCGCGGTATCATCCGCGTGGAAAGGACGGTGGCGCGCATTAAATCTCCACGCATCGCAATCCTCCTGTTAGACTTGCAGCTCTAAGCCGCTCCTTTTCTTTTCCAGCATCATCCTGATCAAATCAACAATATGGGCGCCCGCCTCCACACATGGCGTTCCGCCCTTGCGGATATTGGCCAGTACAGTGCGCCGGCTTTCCGGCATACCCACAGTGGGTTTATATGTGATATACGCGCTCATGCTGTTTGCGGAAACCAACCCCGGGCGTTCGCCCAACAGCACGCATACGACATCAGCCCCAATCGCTTCGCCCAGTTGATCCTGTGTGGCTACGCGGCCATATTTTACAAAAAAGGGCTTGTTGCTGCGTATACCATACCCCTCCAAGCCACGGCTGATCACTGGCAGGATATCGGGCGCGTTGGCCTCCACAGCGCCGGACGACAAACCGTCCGATAGATAAAGCAGTACTTGAACCGGACCGGAAACATCCCGCGCGATTTGGCGGAGAGTATCCTGCGTAAATTTCCTTCCTTTATCGGGCCTTGTCAAAAACTCATCCCGAGAATCGCAAAGGGTAGTATACGTCGCAAGCCCCATCTCCGTGAGGAAAGCCTCCGAAACATCCGTAAACACAGTGCTCTGCGCCGCAGCTTGATCCGCCTGAAAGCGGAGCATCGTCGCGGTGCGGTATCGCGCCCCGGAATGTCCCACGCCAACTCGCGCCGGCGTCATTCTTTTAAGCGCCATAAAGGCGTCACGATCCAATGGATCCTCCACCAAGTATTGTTCCCGCAGCTCCTCCGCCGTGATGTCCGAAATAGGCTCTTCACTAGTATTGGACTGTACCGGCAGGATGGGTGGTTCGCCTTCGTTGGCTATGGCAGCCATCACGTGCCTTACAATCTGCTCAATTTCCCGTTCGTTCATTCGCCCTCCTTCAGCGTTCCCCACGCAAAAACAGGGAAGCGTCCCCCGCCCTGCCGGTCAGCCGGCCGTTTTCCCATAAACCCCACTTTTCCATCCATAGGCGAAACGGTTCAATGGGCGCCATCCCCAGCGTCTCGCGGATTGCCGCCACATCATGAAACCCGGTGGACTGATAGTTGAGCATCACATCGTCCCCATGGGGCACGCCCATGATGTATGCACAGCCCGCGGAAGCCAGCAACATTGCAAGATTTTCATTGTCGTTCTGATCCGCCTTCATGTGATTGGTGTAGCAACAGTCGCAACCCATGGGCAGGCCATGCATCTTGCCCATAAAATGATCCTCAAGTCCGGCCCGGATGAACTGCCGATTGTCGTACAAATACTCCGGTCCAATAAACCCGACAACGGTGTTCACCAGGAACGGCGCGTAACGCCGGGCAAATCCATAGCACCGGGATTCCATTGTCAGCTGATCCCACCCATTATTCGATTCTGAGGACAGCTCGCTTCCTTGGCCGGTTTCAAAATAAAGAACGTTGGACCCATGAGCAGTCCCCCGCTCCAGCATCAGACTCCGAGCGTCCTCCAGAAGCTGGCCTGTTATGCCAAAAGCGATATTTCCTTTCTCCGAGCCCGCAATGGACTGAAAGATCAAATCGCATGGAACGCCTTTTTTTACCGCCTCTATTTGTGTAGTCACATGGGCAAGCACACAGTACTGCGTAGGTATTTCAAAACGGTTCTTGATTTCCGCAAAGTGCTCAAGGATAGCGCTTACGCTGGATACCCCTGCATCCACAGGGTTCAGGCCAATCACTGCGTCGCCGACGCCATAGGAGAGGCCCTCCAGGACGGAAGCCGTGATTCCTTCAATATGATCGGTTGGGTGGTTGGGCTGAAGACGCGCAGACAGTGTGCCCGGCATTCCGATCGTCGTTACGCAGGTAGCGGATGTATGTATTTTTTTCGCGGCATAAATGAGATCGAGATTACCCATCAGCTTGCACACCGCCGCGATGACCTCGCTGGACAGGCCTCGGCTCATTCGAACAAGCGTATCTTCATCCGCAGCTAAAACCACTTCGCGCAGCTCGCCGATCTCCATGGACCGATACTCTTCATAAATACGCTTATTCAAGCCGTCCAGCACAATACGCGTAACTTCATCATCCTCATAAGGCACTGCAGGATGCTCGCAGATATCGCCCACCGTCAAACCGCTGAGCACAACACGCGCGGCCACGCGCTCCTGCGCGGAACCGGCTGCCACGCCAGCCAGCCCATCGCCGGACTTTTCATGGTTCGCCTTGCCCATAACCTCACGTATGGAGGAAAATGTATAATTACTGCCGGAAAGCTGTACAGATAGTCTCATCGCCTATTCTCCTGTTATTTCACTTGAAAAAGCAAGCGTCTTGACGACCACGGGCACTACGCGTCCCTCTGAAAGCGGAGCGCCGATACTGACCATATCACCATAAGCCAGCGAGACGCCATCCAAACATAACATGGACGTATTCCTGCCCCAATGGCGGATCAAAGCCTGGCCCAGGGCTTTTGCCATATCCTCGACACAGATCAGGATTCGAACAGGCATATCGTCCATGGCCGCAGCGATACAATCAGCCGCCTCCTCTATCTGCTGATAGGAAGGATTGGAAATCCCTTCAAAACCAACAGCACACTCGTTATCCAGTATCCGCCTCTGCTCACGGATACGCTCGCTCAGCAGCGCAATATCTTCCGCTCCACGAAAACGAATTTTGCCCACTTGAAGGTTTTTTACGGGAAACACCATGTTCGCATAGCAAATGGTGCTTCCCGAAAGCGACATGCTGTATGCTCCCGCTCCGATAACTGTCGCATGCTGCGTCTCCCTGGCGTGAGTGGTATGGGCTTGCGTGAAAAAACGCGATTCGCGAATATGCAATCCCAGTCTTTTTCCAATATCATGGAAGGATACATCGCCACCCTCACGCCCATACACGCAATCACCCACGCCACCCGAAAAAGTATGTATATCGCCCTGAGAATGCCGCGGCAGAGAGTGCTGAAGGATAAGGCGGTCATGCAAAGCGGTTCTCGGCCGCAGATTTGCCGATTCCTCCAGCACCTCTGCCATACGCCGGCAAATGGCGTCGGTCTCCCGCTCGCTGAG
>WRHG01000236.1 GCA_009783365.1 Clostridia bacterium
CTCCATCGACCCACAGGACGTCCAGTTCCAAGCTGGCAGCCGTTTCCTCACATTGGACCAAGGTGTTTGAGGTTTGCGTCCAAGCGGTAACCGCTCCCGTCACCAGCCCATTTCCAGCCCATTCCGCCATGATGTCTCGCAATAGACCCACTTCATCAAAGCCCGGACCTTCCACGCCATACCTGCACGCAACCCGGCCATGGACCTCCGGCAAAGCGGCTTCCATGGCGCTTGTGCCGCCCACCATGCAAAACACTGCCAAAAACAGCCAGAACACGCCCCAAGCTGCATAGCGGCCTCTTTCTTTCATGCTAATCCTCCCTCACACGGACCCGGTCGCCGTCATGCAACTCACGGTCTCCCCGTGAAACGATCCGATCCCGCATGTTTACGCTCCCCTGCACTGCGGCCCGCGTGCTGTCCTGTTCCAACAGGGACAGATCGGCGCGCTCTACCGTAGTTTGTGCACCCAAAGCCCCCTCCTGCTGGACGATGGTGTATACATAGTAACCTGCGTTATCCTTACGCAGCGCGCTGAGCGGAACGAGCAGATCGTAATTCTGCGTGCGTTTGCGAATCTGCACATCTGCGGACATACCGATCCGGCCGGCACCCGCGGCCAGGCGGAAGGATAGTTCCACCTTCCCAGCCTCCTGGGCGGAAGGGGCAATGGCGAGGATCGGTCGCAGGTAATCGCTGTTGCCAATGGAAATACGGGCTTCATCACCGGTTTCCAAATTCTCTGCCTCTTCTTCGTTCACGACGACCACCAATTCCAACTCGACCTCTATAGGGGCAAGTTTCACCGCAGCGGTGCTGGTGGAAGCCGTATCTCCGGCTTTGATGTCCAAACTCGCCACCTGGGCTTCGACGGGTGCGAATACCGTAGCGTTCTTCTCGATCCGCACCGTGTCTTCCCAATTCGCCAGCGCGTCTTCGTGATCCCGCTTGGCCCTTTCCAGCTCCCTTTCCTTTTCAAAATAATTGCGCACATTACCAATGCCATCCCGGGAGCGAATCGCCTTTTCCAGGTCGTCCAGCCTGCTGCTCACTCTCCTCTGGGAAGCTCCCTGCTCCAACGCCGCATCATAATCAGCCTGCGCTTGATCCACCTTCTCCTGGGCTTTCGCATATCTGTCCAAGGCATTGGTCCGCATATCCGCCTTGGCGTAAGCATAGGCCTGTTGAGCGTCCGCAAGGTTTTGTGCGGCCTCATCAAACGCCTTCTCCCTCTCCTCCGCCCACTCCCGTAAACCAGCGGCTTCTAAGGTGAACAGGGGTTCTCCCGCGGCAACCTCCTGTCCGGAACGTACATACACCTGCTCTACATGGACAGGCGCTTCGGCATAAATGGGAAGCAAATCCGCCGACTGTAACTGCCCGCTTGCGTCAATTCTTCTCTCTAACGCGCCGCGCTGAGGATTAACGGCATCCACCTGGGCAATGGCCAGTTCGTTCATTGCTTGATTGGCAAGAGTCAGCACGACCATCAGCGCCATAAAGACGCCCAGCGCCTTTCCCGCGGTCCTGCGCAAACGCCCGTCAGATTTTACCGTGTCTTCATTTGGCCTTTGGCTGATTTCGGGTTGTTGCTTTTTGAATGCTTTCATTTGCATTTCTAGTCACTCCTTCCTACCTATGCGCTCAGAACGGGTATCATCCCTTGATGCCGGACATCTGGATGCCCTGCTGCAGATAAGACTGGCAATAGAAGAACAGCAGCAGCGTAGGGATCAACGTGAGGATGGAAGCCGCCATGGCAACATCCACATTGGTCTCTCCAATCCGCGTCAGGTATAGGGACAAAGGCCAGCCCGCCTGTGTGCGAAGGAACGTCATGGGCTGTTCGATCAGGTTCCAGGTATCCAGAAAGCTAAGGATGAATAGGGATACGATTCCAGGCATGCCCAGCGGAAAAGCGATGCGCCCGAATACGGTCAGCTCTCCAGCCCCATCTATTCGGGCGGATTCCATCAACGCGGCGGGGATGGAGCGGAAAAACTGCCTTAATAAGAACACCGCGAAGGTGCTGAAGATGCCCGGTAAGATGATTGCCCAGGATGTATCCACCAGGCCCAAACGATCAAGCACTAAAAAGGTAGGGGCAAGCGTTACCTGAAAAGGCATCATCATCAGCGCGATATAGCCCATGAACAGTACATCCCGGCCTGGGAAGCGGAACCGCGCGAAGCCCCAAGCTGCAAGGGCGCCTACCAGCACCTGCCCCATAACCAATGGCAGTGCGATGCTTATAGAGTTCCAAAACATGGTAAGGAATTTTGTATTATCCAGGAGCAGTTTCAGGTATTGCTCCACAGTGGGAAGGGATGGGAGTAATGGCATGCGCGCCTGTCCCATTCCGCCCTTCAGAACCGGCCCAATGTGCTCCGCCAGTTCAGGCTTGCCCATAAGGGACGCGCTTAATGTCATCATCAGGGGCAACATCACCACTCCGGCCAGAACCCACAGGACTCCAGTGCGGACCCCTCTTGCGATCATGGTTCTTCCTCCCTGGCGCGAATGATCCAGGCCCGGTTCAGCAATCCAACCAGTCCCAAAATAATGAGTGCGATCACAACCGCAGCCGCGCAAAGCTTCTCTATTTCAAGCGCCGTAAACCAGTTGTTGAGCGTATGCTGCAACAGATAAATACTGCCCTGAGGGTAATTCCCCGCCACCAGCCAAGCCTCCCGGTACGCTTTAAACGTGTTCAAAAGGGAGAGTACGGTGACCGTAAATAGAGTAGGCCTGAGGCAGGGCCATGTGATGGAGACGAATTGACGCAGCATGCCCGCGCCGTCCACAGACGCCGCCTCGTACAGCGCGGGGGAAATATCCCCCAACCCCGCCAGAAACAGCACCATGTTGTAGCCGGTATTTTTCCATACATAGCTGATGAACAGGCAAAACAGCGACCAACCGGTGCGCATCCAATCGATGCGCGGCAGCGTCAGAGCGGTCAGCAGACCGTTCAGCAGGCCGTTGGCGTGGAAGATCATCTGCCACAGCAGCGCCACCGAGGCGACGGGAATCGCGATAGGCAGCAGGAACGCCGCCCGCAGCGCTCCCCGGCCAAGTACGGACCCTGAGAGCAGCAGGGCCAATCCCAGCGAGATGCAGAGCAGCACCGGAACGCACAGCACGGTGAAGCGCAGGGTGTTGAACGCGGCTTGCTGAAAGGAAGCGTTTTGAAAGATGGCCGCATAGTTCGCAACCCCGGCGAAAGCGCCCTGCAAG
>WRHG01000237.1 GCA_009783365.1 Clostridia bacterium
AGGGCTGTTTTTCCGCCGGGGCTTGCGCCCCGGACGCCGCTTCCGTTTTGATGAGTATTCCCCCCCGCGGAAGAGGCTGGTTTCCTGACGGTTCCGCCGGTTATGCGCATCGACACCTCTACCCGCATGGCAGTTGAGTCACCTCCCCGGTCGCCCTGCTAACCCTGGTGAATGGGCAGCTCGATGGTGAATGTGGCGCCGTGGCCTTCCTCGCTGTCCACGGCAACGCTGCCGCCGTGCATCAATACCATTTGGTGCACGATGGCAAGCCCAAGGCCGGTACCGCCGGCATTCCGGGCGCGGGCTTTGTCTACCCGATAAAAACGATCGAAGATATGGGCTTGATCCCCCTTTGGGATGCCGGGGCCGTTGTCGGAAACGGACAGGATGGCGTCCCGGCCGGAACGGACCAGCCGCACGCGGATGTTCCCTCCCTCCGGAGTGTACTTAATGGCGTTGTCCATCAGATTATAGACCACCTGCAGAAGCTTGGCGCGGTCCGCGTAGATTTCGCAGCTGTCCGACAGTTGCAGCTTCACGTCCTGCCGGCGCTGCTCCGCCACGGGCGCCAGGCGGTGGGCGTTTTCATGGATGATTTGCGCCAGGCTGAAGCTTTCCCGGTTTAGGCGCATGGTCTTGGCGTCCATGCTGACCAGGGTCAGCAAATCGCTGATGATCATGTTCAGCCGGTCGATTTCCTTATTGATGTCGGATAAGAAGTCCGTGCGGATTTCCGGATCCATCTCCGGTTCGTACACGATGTTTTCCAGCAGTATCTTCATGGTGGCCAGGGGGGTTTTCAGCTCATGGCTGGCGTTGGAGACAAACTGGTTTCGGCTTTTGTCCAGCATCTCCAGCTTTTCGGACATGGTATTGAAAGTGGCTGCCAGCCGCCGGAGCTCGCCGCTGCCCTTCACCGGGACCCGTACGGACAGATCGCCCCGGCCCATGCGCTGGATGCTGCGGGTGAGCGATACGATGGGCCGGGTAATCAGCCTGGAAAACAGCAGAGAGATCATGACGGACGCTCCCGCGGCTACAAGGAAGTAGAAGATCATCCGGTCCTGCAGCTGGAACAAGCGCTGCATCATGCCCTGAAGGGACATGGAAAACATGAGCACGCCGACGGTGCTTCCGTTCCGGGTAAGGGCGGCGGTACAATATCCCACCCATTCCGCGTTGGGATCATAGGGGCGTAAAAACGAAAAGAAAGCGCCGGCGGCTTCCTCGCCGTCTTTCAGCCTGTGTACGCCGTAGTCGGCCGTTTTTCCGCCCGCCAAAATACTGGCGACTTCCGGCAATTCCATACGGGAACCGTTGAGTTCGCTAAAGCTGTCCGCCTGTACCTTGCCGCTGCCGTCCAGGACCATCAGCCGGCCGCCCAGTTTGCCGCTGGCATCCTCCAGGAGGGCCTGCAGGGCAGGCATCTGGCCGGACTGGTAGAGCTGCGCCGTTTCTACGGTGAGCTGATCGGTTTGGAGACGGTCCTGCCGCATCCTGTCATCGAATAAATAATCGCCCACCAGCGCAATCAAAGAGGTTGCCACCGCATAATAGCTTACCCCGACGATCAGCAGGAAGGCGAGAAGGATCCGCCACCGGATCGATGAAAATGGATTGTTAATCCTTATCGGTGAAATAGTAGCCCACTCCCCACTTGGTGAAGATAAACTCGGGCTGAGCGGGATTGCGCTCGATCTTTTCGCGCAGGCGGCGGATATGCACGTCCACCGTGCGCGCATCACCGGTATAGTCATATTTCCAAACGGTTTCAAGCATGGCTTCCCGGCTGAAGACCTTGCCCCGGTTATTGACAAACATCTGTAAAAGGTCAAACTCCTTGGCGGTCAGGCGTACGTCCTTGCCCCCCAGGCTGACGGTACGGTTTACGGAGTTGATCTCCATGTCGTGAACACGGACGGACTTGCGGGTGTCCGCGTGCTGGGCGCCGGTGGTGCGGCGCAGAATGGTTTTGATGCGGGCCTTGACCTCCAGGATGTTGAAGGGCTTGGTCATATAATCATCCGCGCCGTATTCCAAACCAAGGATTTTATCGATATGCTCGCCCTTTGCCGTGAGCATGATGATGGGAACGTCACTGTGCTCGCGAATGCGCTGACAAACGGTTATCCCGTCCATTTTTGGCAGCATGACGTCCAGCAGCACAAAATCGAAATGACCCGCGTAAAATTTTGCCAGGGCCTCCTCGCCGTCGGCGGCGGAGTCCGTTTCAAAGCCTTCCTGCTCCAGCGTGTACTTGAGCCCTTTCACGATTAACGGCTCGTCGTCAACGAGCAAAATTCGTTTTGCCATAAGGATATCCTCTCCTTGCCATCATGCGGCGGTTTGTGCCGTGAGGGCGGTCATATCGCATCATAAATATATTGTAACGCCTGCCACAAAAAAAAGCAAGAGTCGCGCAATATTGTCTTCACATTTTTGCGTGTTTTTTTTGAAGAGCGTCAAATATAGGTAACAGAATACAGTTTCGGCATACGGAATTTCATTGACAGATCGCCTTATTTTGTTATAATTTAACTGACCGAAGGGAGATGCCGGCCATGAAAAGGAAAAGGTTCCTGTACATCGTTGCGCTGCTCCTGCTCTTGTTTGCAGTGTTTGCTTCTGCGGAAACGGTAAACGATGGAAATGGAGGCGATTTTGTGACAAAACTTTTATATCAGGGACACGGCAGCTTTCGGCTCACCTCGGGGGACGGGACCGTGGTCTATGTGGACCCGTACGCCGGGGAAGGCTATGACGCGCCTGCCGACATCATTCTGGTTACGCACCAGCACGGCGACCATAACCAGCTTGAGCTTCCCGCGCGGAAGGACAACTGCGTTGTAATTACCGAAGCGGAAGCCTTGGAGGGCGGGACGCACAGGACCTTTGACGTCAAGGGCATTCGCATCGAAGCGGTGGAGGCCTCCAACAAGAATCATGACCCCAAGCTGTGCGTGGGCTTTATCATCACCATCGATGGGGTTGTGGTATACGCGGCGGGGGATACCTCACAGACCGGACAGATGGAGGCTTTTGCCGAAAGGGGTTTCGATTACGCCCTGCTGCCCTGCGACGGTGTATATAACATGGACTTGGATGAGGCCGCCGCCTGCGCGGAACTCATCCGGGCGAAGCATAACATTCCCATCCATATGAAGCCGGGCGCGCTGTTTGACCGGGAACGCGCCGAAGCGTTTGCCGGGTCCAACCGGCTGATC
>WRHG01000238.1 GCA_009783365.1 Clostridia bacterium
GCCGGAACCGGCAAAACCTACCTGGCTATGGCATTGGCTATCGTAGCGCTTCGAAACAAAGAAATTGACCGAATCGTTCTTACGAGGCCTGCGGTGGAGGCGGGCGAAAAACTAGGCTTCTTGCCCGGCGATTTGAACCAGAAGGTGGACCCCTACCTGCGTCCCCTGTTTGACGCTCTATATGACATGATGGGCGCAGAGGCCGTTCAGCGCCTGCAGGAACGCGGCGTACTGGAAATTGCCCCCCTGGCTTATATGCGCGGCCGCACTCTTTCGGATAGTTTTATCGTTTTGGATGAGGCGCAGAACACCACTTCCGAACAAATGAAGATGTTTCTTACCCGTTTAGGCACAGGTTCCAGAGCAGTGGTCACAGGCGACGTTACGCAGACAGATCTGCCCGCCGGAAAACAGAGCGGCCTGCTTCACGCTTTGGACGTGCTTTGTGACATATCTGAAATAGCAACGATTCGTTTGAACCATACGGACGTAGTGAGGCACGACCTGGTACAAACCGTTGTTAAAGCTTACGAGGCGTACGAAAGGGACCATTGGGGGAGGAATGCAGGACATGACGCCGAAGAAACGATCAAGTCCCAATAAAAAAAAGCATTGGTCCCGTCCTCATTTCGTTTCAGCCATGCGATCGATACCGGCGCGGTGCTTTTACGTCATCGCCATGGGAACCCTCGTGATTCTGGTATTGTTTTTGGCAGCCATTCTTCCGCAGCGCTACGATTTGAGGGTAGGCAATATTTCCCACACCACCATAACCGCCAGCAAGGATGTGGTGGATGAAATCAGCACCTCCCTTCAGCGGGAGGAAGCTGCCCGCCACGTGGAACCCAGTTACGTGTTTAAAGAAAACGTTGTTCCGGAAGTATTGCAAAACCTGCGGAGCATACTTATCCAGGCGGGCGCCGTTCAACAATACGGCTATAGATTGACGGAGCAACAGCGGATCACGAATCCGGACACGCTGTACAGCTTTTCCGATACAGAATTGCTATATGCCCATTCCCTGCTGACGCACATCAACCTGGCGGACCACCAGCTCATCACTCTCCTCAGGGCTACGGATCAACAAATGGCCGGTTTAAACGAAAACATCACCTCCGTCGTGACAAACACGCTGAATACAACCATCCGCGAAGGGTATGTCAACGAATCGATTCAATACATGCAGCAAATCATCGGGTATCAAACGGATATTGCCCTGCTGCAGAACCTGGTGATACCTACTTTGCGCAAGGTGATTCAACCCAATATGGTGATCGACCAGGAAGCTACGGCCAAGTTGCAGGAAGATGCCCGCGCAGCGGTGGAACCGGTGATTTACAAGCAGGGGCAAAACATCGTTCGCGCCAGGGAGCGCGTTACGGCCAATCAACTGGAAATGCTTCGCAGCCTAGGCCTATTGGACGATGACAACGTGGATATGGCCATGTATCTTGGCGGGGTTATGCTGGTATTGGCCGCAATCCTGTCTCTGGTCACAATCATCTCCCTGTTCTCGCCCGCTCTGTTGCGCAGCCCGAAAGAGTTAAGTATTGTGATGCTTATTCTCTGCGTATCCCTGGCGGCATATATGCTGGGTCAACTGGCTCACATCTATATGGGTCCCGCGCTGTTGGGCGCAATGATGCTCACAAGCCTCCTTGGAGTTCCAGCAGGGGTTGCCGCCGGTGTTAGCCTCTCCATTTTGGTCAGCGCGCTGATTGCCGGCGGAGACAGCACCTACGGCACGGAAATGGCCAATTTACTATTCACCACACTGATCAGCAGCTTCATTGCCGTAAAAATGATCCAACATAAGCCTTATCGGCAGCAAGTGCTGCTCTGCGGCCTTGTGACCGCTTTTTCAAACCTTGCCATCATACATGTCATCGGCTTTATGACCAGCACATCAATCCAGGATGTGTTTATCAGCGCCCTCTGGAGCGCGGGCGGCGCAGTGATCGCCTCGATTCTTTGCGTCGGACTGGACCCGATTATTGAATCCGCCTTTCATCTGCCTACACCCAGTAAACTGCTGGAGCTCAGCAACCCAAATCATCCTTTGCTGCGCCGCTTGCTGCTGGAAGCATCAGGCACCTACCACCACAGCATCATTGTAGCCAATCTCTCCGAAGCGGCTGCCGAAGTCATCGGCGCCAATCCTCTGTTGGCAAGGGCAAGCGCCTACTTTCACGATATCGGAAAGCTGAAGCGGCCCCTGTATTTCAAGGAGAACCAACTGGGGGAAAACCCTCATGAATACGCCAACCCGTATGTTTCCGCCGCCATTGTAACCGCCCACACCCGGGATGGGCTGATCATGGCCCAGCAAAACCACCTCCCAACGGAAATTCAAAATGTAATCGTAGAGCATCATGGCGACACCCCCGTGATGTTCTTCTATCATAAAGCTTTACAACAAGCCAGCGGCCAACCTGTGGACATTGCGGAATTTCGATATGACGGCAAAAGACCCCACACCAAAGAGAGCGCTATTGTGATGCTGGCCGACACCATTGAGGCCGCTGTTCGCAGCATGCCGGACCCAACTCCCCAAGGCATTGAAGAATTCATTGAGCGATTGGTCCAGGGTAAGCTGGAAGACGGCCAGTTAAGCGATGCGCCAATCACCCTGTCAGACATCGATAAAATCTGCAACGCCTTTTCAAAGGTACTAAACGGCGTGTTCCACGATCGCATTGAGTATCCCACGATTTCATTGGAATCTCCTGTTTCTCAGCCTTCCATCCGTATGGCCGAAGCGCAGAACCCTCCGGAGAGCTCTGCGGAGGCGGAAGCGTAAATGATCATTGAGTGGACGCAACGCGTCGTTTTGCACGGGCAGGCGGCACACCCAGCCTCATGGACGGCTTTGCTGGCAGATTGCTGCCAAGTGACGGAGGATATACCCATTCATACCGCCGTCCATGCCATACTGACCGATGACAGGGAGATTCAGAAAACCAACGCGGCTTTTCGGCACGCTAATCAGGCAACCGATGTTCTGAGTTTTCCCATGATCTCCTTCCCGCCCGGAAAGACGGCCCGGGATTGTCTGCCGCTGCTTCGCAAGGAATATGATCCGGATGGAAAAGGGGCCCCCCTGGGGGGGGGTATTTTATTTTCGGGGGGGGTTTTTTTTCCCTCGCCGAAAAATCTGGTTAGGGCCGCGCGAGGGTGTGTCTCCCTTCTTTTCCACTGTGTCTTTTTTTTTTT
>WRHG01000239.1 GCA_009783365.1 Clostridia bacterium
GCGGATCTCCTGCCGCCAGCTTCGCGGAATACGAACGCACACCTGCATCCAGCATTGGCTTGCCAGGTTAAGGTGGAGCCCATACTGGGGCTGCTCCACCAACAGCACTCCGTTCTTTTGAGAAATATCAAGGTGAGAGACGGAATCTTCATCGCCCGCGACAAGCACTTGTATTTGGTCCACATCGTCCGCGAAGACCTCCAACTGCGCCCATGCTAAATGTATCACCACCTCGATAAGGCCTTCTGTGGGAAAAAGCTCATTTCTCTCCATCGGTTTTATTCCTCTCCTAAGCTGCGTACGACCTCAATGGCTTTTGCCAGTTGAATATCGTTCACATCCCCCAGTTCGTACTGGATCATGGTGCTTCCCTCCGGAAGGGATACTTCCACATCCGGCAGGATACCTACTTTATGCACCGTATGGCCATCAGGGGTAAAGTATTGGGCAATGGTCAGCTGCATGCCGCCTCCCTGGGTACCCACGTTCACCACATGCTGCACGATGCCCTTACCAAAGGTTTTGGTGCCCACAAGGGAAGCCTTCTGATGATCCTGCAGCGCCCCGGCAAGAATTTCAGCGGCGGAGGCCGAATTTTCGTTGATCAGCAACACCAAGGGTATATTTAATTCTCCCGCAGTAGCATTGTAATACTCTCGGGAACCGTCTCTTCTTTCCTGATAGGCGATGATGCATTCCGGAAGGAAAATATCCGCTATATTTTGAGCGCCTTCCACCCAACCGCCCGGGTTATCCCTTAGGTCAACGATCAGGCCCACGGCTCCTTTGTCCAGCAGTTCATCCAGCTGGGCCTGAAACTCAGCGTCGGAGCCGGACGCAAATTCATACAACGCTATGTATCCGATATTCTGGTCCAGCATGAGGCTGCTGACCCTGTTGACATGAATGAAGTCCCGAAGGATCTCAAAATCAAGCAGTTCATTGCCCCGTCTCACTTGAAGCGTAACCTTTTGCCCCACCACGCCGCGCATGATATCTACGGCTTCTTGCATGTTGTATATATTGACTTCTAAATCCTCCACCAACACCAAGACATCGCCTTTATGCAGACCCGCCGCCTCTGCCGGGGTGCCGGAAAATACGCGGGAAATGGAGCAGATGTTGGTATCATAGGAACCGGTCAGCTGGATGCCCACCCCGGCATACTCCCCCTTATCATCCTCCCACATGGCCGCAAACGCTTCCGGAGTATAGTAGAACGTATATGGATCCTCCAATCCGTATAATAGGCCTGCCATAGCGTTCTCCAGCATCGCATCCACATCAGGCTCTTCATAGTATTCATACTCTACCCATTGCAACAACTCGTCCAGTTCGGCATACTGGCTGAGCCTCTCGTACTCCGCCCGGGGAATGGTTACCATCTCGGACTCGCCTTCCAGCAGGCCCAGCACGCTGTCACCCACAGTGAAGGGAAGAAGTGCGCAACTCGTCAACAACAGTGGGATCATAAACAGCATCAACGCCCGTTTCCCGTTATTCCGGCTTCTCATCGCCATTCCTCATCTCAATAAATTTCCCTGGGCTTTTCCAGTCCGCATCTTTTCAGTTCATAGAGAATTTTAAAGGTCACGGCGTCATCAAACCGCCGCAGATCCAGGCCCGTTTGCCGCTGAACCTTGTCAAGGCGGTAAACCAGCGTATTGCGGTGGATAAAAAGCTGTCGTGCGGTATCAGATAAATTCAAATCCTTTCGAAAAAACATCTCAATGGTCTGCACCATTTCCTCGTTGAAGAGCTTGGCCGTCTTACGGTTAAACAGAAGCGAGTGATAGTGCATACTGTCTTCCCGAGGCACATTCATCAAAAATCGTTCCAACATAAGCCTTCGGAATACGTGAATGCTTCCCCCTCCGGAAAAGATACGCCCCACCTCCATGGCCCGCTTGGCTTCAAGATAACTCTCCCCCAACTGTTGAAGCGTGTACTTAACTTCGCCAATGCCCACTTCCGCGGTTTTAACAGCCTCTTCCATCAGGGTTTCTTGGACTGCCTGGGCAAACTGACAGAGTTCCTCCACTCCGTCAACGCCCTCCATGTCCTTTACCAGCGTAACAAGATGCCTGTCTATTTCCACCAGGGCATCGGTATCCGTCAATGGGATCAATTCGCCCAGTATGTGATATGCGCTTGTTTTTTCAATCTGCCCAATCTGAAAGACGATACAGCAGCGGGACAGTTCCAGCGCGATCTGGTTTTCACCGGCCTGGCTGATCAAATCGCCGCCGGATAGCTCCTGCTTGAGGACGCGGCGGTAAACATCGCTATGACTGCCTATGGACAGGCTGCTTTTAAACAGGCCGGACAACGCCACGTCAGCCATCACCATCAAATCCTCAACGCCCACGCAATCCGGACAAGTCAGCACCAGCGTCGGGTGCATATCCAGCACGCGATAATACTGATCTTCCATATGATGATTGAAGCCGGGCACCATCACAGCGCCGGGCAGTTCCACAGGCGCTCCGTCTTCCGGAACCAGGCAGTTGCCCAACTCGTCCGTCACCCGAATGGGCGCCATGATCCCTTCAAAGACCTTTGCCATCTTTTTGATAACCCGCTCCTCAAAAAACACCGGCGCATACTCCTCTCAAGCCAACAGAATGTTCCTCCGCAAGCCACGTTGAGTATAGCACATTTATACGGTCAAGAAAAGCGGGCTTTTTCCGCATAAACGCATGTTTTTCCGCATAAAGGCTTGGTATTGCCATAGGGCATACCGTATGATACAATGAACATCATTAAAATGCGGACGCTTACCCGGGAAGGAGCCATTTGTGGGTCAACGCTCTCCCAAAAAAATATGGTTCTCATGGTTGCTGGCCGCTGCCCTGATGATACCGGCGGCCGGGCTGGCTGAAACCCCGTCGCCCATAACCATAGCCGGCTTCGATATCCGCTACGAACCTCTGGAGGGCGAGCTTTGCCTCACCAAAGAGGAAATTCCCGAAGAAGCGCCGCCGCTGCTGGGCGCCGATGAAGCTGCTATTCGCAGAGCTATGGAAGCGGGCAGCCTATACCTGTTGATCCTGACTGCTGACGGCCGCCAGGTCTCCTTACGGATTGCACCGGCCTCTGGTATGGCATCTCCGTCGGGTCTGCCAGCCGCGGAGGGGCTCGGATCCGCTTTTAATGAGGGGCCTTTAGGGGAACAAGCGCTTCAACTTCTCCAACGGGATGGCGGTTACCGC
>WRHG01000240.1 GCA_009783365.1 Clostridia bacterium
TAATCGCTTTCGGCCATCCGAATAAAGCCAGAGATCGAATCGCTGCGAAAGGCACTGCACCTCATGCAGGCGGGCCTAAGCATACTTGAAGACAGCCCTCATTCCAACCGAGAACTCGAAACTCTTAAAAATCTGGGCCACTTCCTCGAAAATTGCATTAAGACGGGCATTAATGCCAAACACTGGCACTTAATAACCTCCAAGCTGAAACAGGCTGATGAGGTA
This sequence comes from Clostridia bacterium, assembly GCA_009783365.1. The sequence goes on from WRHG01000240.1 coordinate 226, forward strand.
TCTGCGGCGTTGGCTCTTTGCAGAGACGCCGAGATCTTGATCGCCGAGGAGCGCGCCAATGTAGAAGACACAATCCCAATTGTGCGCGCCGACTCACACCTGGGCTGGGAGCCCTGCATGGGCTACTGTTGTGCAGAGGAGCAACTGTACTGGAAGCTTAGACAACTTGATTACCTATTACACGTTGAATTACGTGCTTACTATGCCGCACTGGGCACTATGGAACCATACGAGTGGTTGTTCTATGCACAGTTGTGAGGAGGGCATTCAGCACGATTATGGTGCATGCTCTTGCGTATTAGAATCCACCTGAGAACAGGCGTAGTAAAGCTGCACTGCAAGTGGAGGAAGGGCACATGCCTACGATGTGGCGCTTCGGGATATGCTGACGGAAGAGCTCGTGGATATACTATAAATTTGATTAAGACAAGGGGGTGTATCCATGCGATATGAGTTTATGCTGCCGCAGCAATTGGAGGTGGCCTACCATAACCGTCTCCCCTTCCTGTTGCCCATCGGCACAATCGAGTTTCACGGCCCGCATTGTGCCTTCGGCTGTGATGGGCTGATCGCCCAAGGGCTTGCATATCGCTTGGAGTCAATAACACCCATGGTGATTTTGCCGACCTTCTGGTATGGCGCATCCAGCTATGCGGCGGGAGGGCCGGAACAGGGAACCATCCATGTGGATGCCGACAGGCTCTATGGAACGCTGCGTGAAATCTTCAGTTCACTGCTGGAAGGCGGCGCGCGCCGCATCATCACGCTGATTCACCACCAATTTGAGCAGGAGAATTATATGCCCACTACCCTAGCCGCCGCGTCAGCCGCAAAGGCAGTCACGATGTCTTTTCTCGAAAAAACCAGGGGATGCGGTTGGTGGGGCCGCAACGAAACTGCGGACTATTATAACAATCTCGACGGGGATGACAATCCCTTCAACTGGATCCGCGTCCTGCCATGCATGAGCAAGGCGGTGCAGGACGCCACCGGGTATGACCACGCCGGCAAGTACGAGAGCTCATTATTGGCATCGCTTTATCCAAAGGCTGTAAAGCTGGAAAATCTATCCCTGTCTAACGCCTGGTTCATTCAAAGCGCGAAAGAAGCCACTCCGGAAATTGGGGAAGAAATGGCTCTGAAGAGTGTTCAAGACCTGCTGGGCAAACTGTGAGGGAGGTATCAAACCTGAAGTCGTATTTACCGTCACATATGAAGCGGACCGGGAAGGCTGGGCCCATTGTCTACAGGTCAATCCAGAGGGTGATGCCTCCTAGTGTGACCTTCCGCCCGGAAGAATTGCCCTATGGTATCCGTTGGATCGCCCGCACCGGCGATGAGGATGCTCTTGGTCTGTGCTTGCCTGCTACGGCTGAACACAAGGGCTACAACTACTGTAAAATGAACGGCCAGCTTCGAACACTGGCGCCGAAGGCGTCGCTGACTTTTCATGTCAAGACAGGTTATCTCTCTGCGGAACATACCGCATTGCGTATAAAGAAGTTGTAAGAAGCAGTATATGAGAGGATTGGAAATGATAAACGTAGAAGAGCTTTTTGTAGATACACCCCATTTTTCTTTTCAATATAATGGTGAAAGCAAGAACGGATTCGAACCGGATACGGTGCGCAACACCGCATGGCAGTTCGATCAATGTGATGGCGTGCGGCGGTTTACCGCCGTGTATAGCTTCCCATTTGGCATTAAAGTATCCGAGGAAATCCTTCTATTCGACGAGTATGATGCTGTGCGTGTGCGGTTGCGATATAAGAATACCAGCGACACCGATTCGGGCATGCTTTCGAGCATTTTTGACTGTGATGTCAACCTGCCGCTGAACAGGAACTACCAGCCGCCAGCTTTGGGTCATTTCCCAACACCGGCCGGACATATGCGTATCTTCAGTGCGAAGGGCGGTTCCGCTAAACATGATGACTTTTATGAAACTGCCGAGTACATTGCGCCGGGTGACACACAGTCGTACGTCCCGGATATGGGCGGCAGTTCTTCCGGGGTCATGCCTTATTTTGATCTGAACGAAGACGAAAAAGGAATACTGATCGCAGTCGGTTGGTCCGGTGTGTGGAATGCTATGTTTTTTGGCGGAGAAAACTTTATAAGCGCCAAAACCGGCATCCGCGCTGCAGAGTTTTACTTGCGCCCCGGTGAAGAAGCGGCACTGTCTTCCGTCACGGTCATGGTTTACCAAAGCGGCAGAATGGAAGCTCATAACAAATGGCGGCGCTTTTTGCGTGAGCATGTATGCAACGCCGGTAAAGGAGGTCGGCCTGTCAGCGCGCTTTCCGCGATGCTTTGGGGATCTATGCCATCTGATAAAATGGTTGCGCAGATTGATCAAATCGCCGCGTACAGAACAGGTGTAGAATATATCTGGGTAGATGCCGGTTGGTATGGGCATTGTCAAGATCCATGCGCATCGGAGTTTGCTGCTGGCTGGGGAGAAAACACGGGAAGCTGGAATGTAAATCCCACATGGCATCCTGACGGCATGGTGGATGTTGGAAACGCTACGCATGCAAATGGTATGGAGTTTTTGTTATGGTTTGATCCAGAAATGGCATGCCGTGGTACAGACTGGCCAAAGGAACATCCGGATTGGTTTTTGGAATTGTCACCAGAATCGCCTATGTTGTCTCTGAATCTGGGCAATCCCGAGGCTTTCACAGCCGTAGTGAAAATGGTAACCGGCTTTGTTGGGAAATTGGGCATTAAATGCTATCGTCAGGACTTTAATATCATTGGATACGTAATGGATATGTGGCGCAATCACGATGAGCCGGGCCGCAAAGGGATAACCGAAATCAGACATATCAACAACCTTTACCAATACTGGGATATGCTGCTGGCTCGCTTTCCCGGTCTGTGGATCGACGACTGCGCGGGTGGCGGCAGGCGTCTTGACATCGAGTTGATTTCGCGCGCCGTTCCGCTCTGGCGTTCAGATTATCAATG
>WRHG01000241.1 GCA_009783365.1 Clostridia bacterium
GACCTGGTAACCACCGCGCCCAGCGTGATCTACCATGTGTTCAAAACCGACGGCAAGTCGATCGCCATCGACAACCCCACCAATCTGCCGCCGGCAGCCGAGATCGAACACATGGAAGAGCCCTTCGTCACGGCCACACTCTACACCCCCCAGGACTACGTGGGCGCCATCATGGATATATGCGTGGAGAAACGGGGAACTTTCCTGGACATGCAATATGAAGGCGGCCGGGTAAAGCTGCTCTACCACATCCCGCTCAACGAAATCATCTATGAGTTTTTTGACCAAATTAAAAGCCGCAGCCGCGGCTACGCCAGCTTTGATTATGAACTGAAGGGTTATCAGGCCAGCGACCTGGTAAAGCTGGATATATTGCTTAACGGCGACATCTGCGACGCCTTTACCATGATCGTCCATAAGGACAAGGCCTATCCGCGCGGACGCAACATCGCCGAAAAACTAAAGGACGCCATACCCCGGCAGATGTTTGAAATCCCCATCCAGGCGGCCATCGGCGGAAAAATCATCGCCCGGGAAACCGTGAAAGCCCTGCGCAAGGATGTGCTGGCAAAGTGCTACGGCGGCGACATCACCCGCAAAAAGAAGCTGCTGGAAAAGCAGAAGGAAGGCAAGAAACGCATGCGCCAGTTCGGCACCGTGGAAGTGCCCAGCGAGGCATTCCTGGCCGTCCTCAAGATGGATGAGAAGTAGAAATTTCAGAAGAAAGAAAAAATAATGACCGAGGGTTCCATCCCATTGATCGTCTTCATCTCCTTGCTGCATGTTTCGTTATTTTCTTGGGGCTGCCCCCTTGCCAAAGGAGCGGAAGCATGATAAACTGGACGAGCTGTAATCCATTGTACTCCGTGAGGAGGTGTAGTAAGTAGATGGGAAATTTCTGTGAGATTTGCGAGAAAGGGACGCTCAGCGGCCACAAGGTCAGCCATTCCAACCGCAAAAGCAACCGGATTTGGGCGCCGAACGTACAGCGCGTACGCGTGCTGGTGAATGGTTCGCCCCGCCGGCTCAACGTATGTACCCGCTGTCTTCGCGGCGGCAATGTACAGCGCGCCCTCCCCACCAAGTCAAATGCGGAAGCGTAAAACCCTTCCCCGACGTAAAAATCAGCCCCTTCCGCCTGAACAGGCAGAGGGGCTGTATGCTATTCTTCGTGCAAACGGCAATACAACAGAAAGAGGGGTTGATGCTTGGCCAGGGAGCGTATAGGAATCATGGGCGGAAGCTTCAACCCCATTCACCGGAGGCACATCGACATCGCCGAGGCGGCCCTCCGCAAGCCCGGCGGCAGCGCCGCCTCCCCACGCAAGCGCCCGCCCCCCGACGGGGGGCTGAACCGAGTCATTTTTATGCCAACAGGGAACCCGCCTCATAAGCGCCACGATCTGGCGCCCGCCGAACACCGCTTTGAAATGACCCGGCTGGCGATTATGGGGAAGACCGGCTTCACCGCCTCCCGCATGGAGCTGGACCGGGAGGGCGTAATCTACACGCTCGATACCTTGCGCTTACTGCGCAAGCAACACCCTGACGCGGAGCTTATATACATCATCGGGGAGGATACCCTGCTGGATTTGCCCAACTGGCACCAGCCGGACCAGATATTTGCCCTTTGCCGCTTTCTTGTGTGCAGGCGTCTCACAGGAGACGAAGACACAGGCCCCCTTCTTCGGGAACTGGAAACCCGGGGCGCCGATTTTACCTTTCTCCCTCTGCCTCCCGCCGACACCTCCGCCACCGGCATCCGCGCGGCGCTGGCCGCGGGAAAGGAAACGGCGGATATTAGCCCCCAGGTGATGGAATACATACGGATCATGGGTCTGTACGGCGTTCCCGCATCTCCTCCCGGCGCGGACGCCGCCTACGCAGACCTGCGCCAAATCCTTACAGACAAACGTCTGCTACACTCTCTGCTGGTAGCCGGCACCGCCCGCCGCCTGGCCGGACTTCACGGGCAGGCAACGGATACCGCCGCCCTGGCGGGCCTTCTGCATGACTGCGCCAAGTGCATGCCCCTTTCCCAGTTACAGGTGTTAGCCGGCCAGCACCGCCTTCTCCTGGACCGTGAGACCCTGCAAAGCCAGAACCTGCTTCATGGACCTGTGGGGGCAGCCTTGGCGGAAAGCCGCTATCATGTGAGCGACACCAATATTCTATCCGCCATAGCATGCCATACCACAGGCAAAGTGGGCATGCTGCCCCTGGATATGATCCTCTTCCTGGCGGATAAGATTGAACCTTCCCGCTATTTCCACCCGGACATGGCCGAAGTCCGCGCTTTGGCGGAACAAAGCCTCATCGCGGCCATGGAGCGTATGCTGGACTCCTCCCTGCGCTATGTGACCGCCCAAAAAACCCGTCTCCACCCCTCCTCCCGGCAGGTGGCGGACTGGCTGGCCCGCCTGGCCGCCCAAGAAAGGAAAAGGAGCGAACCCGATGAATGAATTGGTCACTCGCATCGTCACCGTCCTATATGAAAAGAAAGCACAGGAAATCGCTGCGCTGGACGTGGCCGATATGACGGTGATCACCGAATGCATGGTCATTGCCAACGGCCGCAGTACATTGCAGGTTAAAACCCTGGCCGACCAGGTGGAGGAACGCCTGGCGGAGTATGGGGTTTACCCCCTGCGCAAGGAGGGCAATCGCGAGGGCCGGTGGGTCGTGCTCGATTACGGCGCCGTGCTGGTACACCTTTTTCATACGGACGAGCGGGAGTTCTACCGCTTGGATAAACTGTGGGATAACGGCTCCAACTTCCTCACCCTGCCTTTTGATCAGGAATAGGAATCGGTATTGACAGCCCCGGCGGTCCGCTATATAATAGAGACAGTTCTATATAGATTCCCTTCTATATAGTTCAAGACAACTTCCGGGGGGAGATCCTACGGACTGTTTCAAAGCCTCCATTCCCATGCTGAAAACGCTTTGTGATGAAACGCGGCTGCACATTCTCTCCCTGCTTTCCATGGGAGACCGGAATGCCTGCGAAATCAACAAGGCTTTTTGCTGTACCCAGCCCACCATTAGCTATCATATGCGCCTTCTGGTGGAAACGGGCTTGGTACTGGCCCGCAGGGAGGGCTGCCAGGTTATCTACTCGGTCAACCGCTCCGTCTGGCCCAGCGCCCAGGCCTTGCTAGCCGCGCTGTGC
>WRHG01000242.1 GCA_009783365.1 Clostridia bacterium
GTGCTCTATTCTCATAATGACGCCATGACCTTTGGCGCTATCGAGGCCATTGAAGAGGCCGGATATATACCGGGCAAGGATATTGTAATCATCACTGTGGACGGAGAGCAAAGCGCCATTGACATGCTGATCGCGGGAAAAATAAACTGCGTTGTGGAATGTACGCCCCTGCTTGGGGATATGGTCATGGAGACGGCGATGAAGCTAAAGAGGGGAGAGCCCATACCGAAAATTCTCTACTCCGAGGAAAAGGTTTTTTCGGAGTTTGATAATAACCTGGAATCCTTGTCTCCGCGGGGCTACTGATATGAAGGGCGCGTTTTTAGAGCGGATTTTGCCATGGCTAAAGGCAACTTCCATCCGCAAACTGCTGTGGGCGGCTCATCTGACCATTCTGCTAATCCTGCTGATCCCCGCCATGGTGAGCATGTGGGTAATGAGCGACTATGCCCGTCAATACCACCGCGTCATAGATCAGGTCAGCCGGGTGTCGGACCTAAAACCATTGGTGACGGAAACCATTCCGGATGAGGTGTTTTCCATAGTGGCGGGGCGCGAGTCATTCCGGTCCAGCACTGTATTTGAGTCCATAGCATATGTAAATGCGTCTCTGGAAGAACTGTCCGCCAGCCAGCCCACCCAGAGTTCCAAGGAGCTGGCGGTGGCCCGGGGGACGATGAATACCCTGACGGATTATGTGCGGCGTATGGAGGCTTTGGAACGGGAGAACGCCCCCGTGGCCGCCAGTGAAGGGCTGCTGGAGGAAGTGCGGGGCGTGGCGGCCTTAGTGGGGGATATTTTGGTGGATTATAACAATCAGGAGATTAGCGTGGCCTCCAGCACCAGCCTTCGCCTTCAACAGACGGTCAACACCCTCGTGCTGGCGGAAAGCCTGGTTCTGGCGGCGGCGGTGGGGTTTTCTCTTCTGGCGCAGCGGGCGCTGACCCGTGCTGTCCAAAATCCCCTGGCCAATCTGGAAGCCTTTGCCGGAGATATTGCCCGGGGCAATCTCATGGCCCGGGTACCCGACACCACCACGGAAGAATTGGTGAAGCTGACCGGGAGTTTGAACATCATGGCCGGCAAGCTGCAAAATCTGATAGAGGAAAACCGGCTGGAGCAGGAAAACCTGAAAAAAAGTGAATTGAGGACGCTCCAGGCCCAAATTGCGCCTCATTTCCTTTACAACACACTGGACGCCATCGTATGCCTGGCCGAGGCCAAGCGTTCCGATGAAGTCATACAGATCACCAAAGCGCTTTCGGATTTTTTTCGTATTTCCTTAAGTCAGGGGCGGGACTGGATCCCCCTTTCCGAGGAAGTAAAGCACTTGCACGGATATCTGACCATTCAGAGGATTCGCTACCGGGATATCCTTGATTATGAGATTGATATTCCGGAAACCCTGCGGAATTATGAAGTGTTGAAGCTGCTAATCCAGCCGCTGGTTGAAAACGCCATTTACCACGGCATAAAATCCAGGCGCGGCGCTGGAAAGGTCACCATCCGCATCAGGGAACAGGGAGAAGCGCTTGTGTTCACCGTTTCGGACAATGGGGTAGGGATTCCGCCGGAGCGTTTGCAGGAGATCCAAGCGTCTCTCCGGGGTGAATTGCGCCTGGCCCAAGGGGATGCGGGCTATGGCTTGAGCAACGTCAACATGAGGATCATGCTGTATTACAACCAGGAACAGGGCATCCGCATCGAAACCGGCGGATCGGGAACCAGGGTTTCTTTCACAGTACCCATCAGGAGGACCTCGAATGTATAAAGTATTCTTGGTGGATGATGAAATCGTGATTCGGGAGAGCATCCGCAGCAATGTGCGCTGGGACAAACAAAGCTTAAGCCTATGCGGGGAAGCGCCGGATTGCGAAATCGCCCTGTCGATGATTCAGGAGCTTAAGCCCGATATCCTGGTTACCGATATCCGCACGCCCTTTATGGATGGGATGGAGCTTTGCCGCAACGTTGCGGCCACCATGCCCTGGATGCACATTGTTATCCTCTCCGGCCACGACGATTTTGCCTATGCCAAGGAGGCCATCTCCCTGGGTGTGAAGGAATACCTGTTAAAGCCTGTCAGCGCGCAGGATCTGGAACAGGTGCTGTGCAGGATCGCCGCCAACATTCAGCAGGAACGGGCGCGGCAGGCGGACATCAACGAGCTGAAACGGCAGGTGGATTCCTCACAGCGGCTGATGCGGGAAAATTGCCTTACCAGCTTGCTGGAAGGCCTTGACGAGCGTGAGGCACTGGCCCAGGCCCGCAAGATCCGTATGAACCTGCTGGCAAATTACTACCTGATTATGCTCATCGCCTTTGCGGACACCGGCCGGTTTTTGACGCTGCGGGGCATGTTGGAGCGGGCGGCGGATGGATACGGCGGCGCGGTGCACCTATGCGCCCGGGGCGACCAGGTTGCGGTACTGGTTATGGGGGATACGGTAGCGGATCTGGAGGAACGGGCCTATGCCTTTGCCCAGGCCGTGAAGCATGAGGTGGAACGGGACGGGGACGTTGGGCTTCGGGTATCCATCGGAGAGTCGGTGGAGGCGCTTTCCGGTTTACAGAAATCCATGGCCAGCGCTGTGCGCGTGCTGTCATCCACAGGGCAGCGCAAGCAGATCATCGGCACGGCGGATGTGGGCACCTTTGTACCGCCGGATCTCATGGAGCTGAATATGGCGCCCCTTTACGAGCAATTGCAATACGTGGACGCGGTTGACGCTATGAATGTGATACGGAGCTATCTGGAGCCCATCGGCGAGGCGCTGGCGCAGTCGTCCCTGATGACCCATTATGTGATTGTGGATATCAAATTGGCCGCCTCCCGCATTGTGAGACAGTGCGGCTGCGACCCCGTGGAGATACTGCCGGAACTGCAGCATATGGGCGGTTTGCACAGCGAGCAGCTGACCTTTGAGGAAATACTTTGGTTTGCGGGTACGGTGATGAAGCAGGCCCTTGACTGCCGGGACAAACATTCCCCCATGCGCCATAGCGCCGCCGTGCGCAAGGCTTGCCAATACATCGAAACCAATTATCACCGGCCGGAGATCATGCTGCGGGACATTGCGGAACATGTGCAGCTGAGCAACAATCATTTTTGCACGGTGTTCAGCCAGGAAATGGGAATGACGTTCATTGAGTATTTGACCCAGCTTCGCAT
>WRHG01000243.1 GCA_009783365.1 Clostridia bacterium
TGTGGCCGCTCATTCCATCCGCCACGCCAAAAGCCTCGTCTGTCAGCAGCAACGTGTCCTGATTGGATGGCCTGACCAATCCTGGATGAGTCTTCCCATGAACCGGCATAATGCTTTCCTTCCTTAGTATACCCAGACATCTCGGAGGGTCATTCACTCCTGTCCCTCTATCCTATCAATTTTCCCATGACTTTTCAAGTGCCGCCCGCGAAGTTGTCCGCAGGCACCGCTGATGTCTCCGCCCATTTCCCGGCGGCAGGTGACGGATACGCCCAGGCTTTCAAGGATTCGCAAAAATGTGCGCACACGCTCCGGTCCGGGGGCGGCGAGGCACCGCTCGGGCACCGGGTTCAGAGGAATGAGGTTGATATGGCATTGGAGCCCGGACACCAACCGGGCCAGCTCCCTGGCATGGCCGGCGTCGCTGTTCAACCCGTCGATCAGGGCATACTCAAAAATCACCCGACGGCCCGTTTGCCGAACGTAGGCCCTCACGGCGTCCATCAGCGATTGCAGGGGATAGCGCCTCGCAATGGGCATGATCTTCCCGCGGATGCTGTCGTTGGGACCATGAAGAGATACGCAGAGGGTCACCGGCAACCCCTCCCCCGCCAGCCTGCAGATCTCCGGCGCCAGCCCGCAGGTGCTCAGAGAAATGTTCCGAAGGCTCATATGGAGCCCGGACGGATCGCTCACCAAGCGCAGGAAGCGGACGGTTTGGTCATAATTGGCCAGCGGCTCGCCGCTGCCCATGAGCGTCACATGGCCGACACGGCCCCGGGCGCCCAGAAACCGGTTTGCCAGGATGACCTGAGAAAGCATTTCCCCGGCGGTGAGATCCCGCGCGCAGCCATCCAGCGCGCTTGCGCAAAACAGGCAGCCCATCCGGCATCCCACCTGGGTGGAGATGCAGAGGCTGTAGCCGTAATGATAGCGCATGAGCACGCCTTCAATCAGGTTGCCGTCGCCGCAGGCGAAGAGAAACTTCACCGTACCGTCTTTTTCGGAAGGGGCCGCCCGCTTGCAGGTCATGGGCAAATCCAGAAATTCCGCCGTCAGCCGCTCCCGCAGGGATTTGGATAGATTGCTCATTTCGCCAAAGGGCACGCCCTTATGCAGCCAGGCAAAGACCTGCCCGGCCCGAAAGCCGGGCTGGTTCCATTCCCGAAGGGTTTCCTCCAATTCCGCACGGGACAAATCCAGCAGCGCCCGCCTGTTCTCCACTATGTCCTCCCCTTGCGCAAACGCGCGATATAAAAACCTTCCACGTCATCCCGGCAGCCCAAAAGCTGAATCCCCAAGGCGTCCTGCCGGTCGCGGAGAGCCTTGGGAAAGCCGGACGGCAGCGCCTCCGCCGAAAACTCCGGATGGTCCCGCAAGAAACGGTTCACCTGCGCCCCGTTCTCCTCCGGCAGGACGGAGCAGGTGCTGTAAACCAGCAGCCCGCCCGGCTTTACATAGGGCGAAAGGGCATCCAGCAGCTTTCGCTGCGCCTCCGTGATGGGCCCCATATCCTCCGGCTGTATCCGATGCTTGATATCCGGCTTTTGCGCCATTACGCCCAACCCGCTGCATGGCGCGTCCAGCAGCACCGCATCCAGCGTGGCGTACAGATCCTGTTTCGGTATGGCGGCATCCCGCACGGAGATGCGCAAGTTTTCCAGGCCCAAGCGGCGCTTGGCGCTCTCCAGCAGTATGGCCCGCTTTTCATGCAACTCCCATGCGTACACCCTGCCAGTCCCCTGCATGACCTCGCAAAGATAGGCGCTCTTTCCCCCCGGAGCGGCGCATGCGTCCAGAATCCGCATGCCGGGCTTGGCTTGCACCGCCTCCGCCGCCAGTATACTGCTCTGCCCCTGGATGGAGAACATGCCCCGCTGATAATCCCCGTCGAGAGCCAGCTCCGCCGCTCCCGACAGCAGATACGCATGGGGGGCCAGCCCCCGGCTTGACTGCCAGCCCTTGCGCCGGAGCAAATCCTCAAACTGCGCGTCCGTGAGACGCAGCATATTGGGCCGTACCACGACCGGATGGCCGGTGTTCCGGTGCAGGATCATCCGCCGGGCGTCTTCCTCACCGTAAGCCGCAAGCAGCCTGTCCACGATCCAAAGGGGCGCGCTGCCCATCACATGCAGGAACTCCCGCAAGCCGTCCTTCTCCTTGGGCCATGGTATTTCTCCCTTCGTCCGCGTCAGCGACCGCAAGACAGCATTGATAAAGCCGGCCGCGCCCTCCATGCCCACGGCCTTGGCAAGGCTGACGCCTTCGTTGACGGCGGCGCTGTCCGGCACGCGGCTGTGGAAGAGGATCTGGCAGGCGGAAAGGCGCAGGATGGCCCTTTGAAGAGGGTCGTAGGCGGGCTTGCTCATGAGCCGGTCCAGCGCAAAATCGATTTGAATTTGATTTTCCAATACGCCATAAACGATGGCGGTCGCAAGCCGCCTGTCCTCCGGCTTAAGCCTGGCTTTGGACAGCCGCTCGTTCAGCGCCAGGCCCGCGTATGCCCCGTCTTGATCCACATCCCGAAGCACCTCAAGGACCACCCGCCTGGCGAGCCAATCGGGCCCGGAGGATCTTCCAGGCCCGGCAGGCTTTCCGCTTCTTCGGGCTGCGTTATGCCAATCCCTTTTCCCATCCGTTCTCAAAGTCTCACCTCATCCAGGCGGATGCCGGCCGGCAGTTCATGGCCGCGCAGAAAGGAACGGGCTTCCATCCGCTTTCCGCCGGGCGCTTGAATTTCCAACAGCTCAATGGCTCCGTCGGAAGCGCTTACCACCAGTCCGCGCTCTTCCCCGGCCTGCAGAATGATTCCAGGCGGGCAAGCCTCACGGAAAAGCGCCTCCCTTGCCGTCCATATCTTAAGCGCGCCGGCATCCAGGCACGCGTAAGCACACGGCCATGGGTCCATGGCACGTATTCGCCTCAGGCAGGTCTGTACGCCCTCGCCAAAATCCAGCATGCCCATCGCTTTGGTTAGCATTGGTTCATAGGTGGCGGCGGCTTCCTCCTGCCTTTCCCGCGGGCAATCCCCATCCGCCAGCCGGGCAAGGGTCTCCAGGAGCAGTTCAGCCCCTATATGGGACTTTTTTGTAAGCAGCCCCCCCGCCGTATCCGACGCCCCGATGGGGCAGACGGCCCTCAGCAGCATATCCCCCGTGTCGATGCC